>JAFGGZ010000009.1 GCA_016939415.1 Candidatus Iainarchaeum sp.
CGTTCACGCGCAGCACCGCATCAAGGACGTGAGAAGCCAGACCCAGCTCGCGCACCTTAGCGCGCAACGCAGCAACGTCTTTGGGGAAGCACGACCCACCGAAACCCATGCCCGAAGCCAGGAACCTCGGCGAGATGCGCGAGTCCAAGCCCATGCCCTCCGCAACGACGTACGAGTCTATGCCCAGCTCCTTGCACGCGTTGCCGACCTCGTTGATGAAACTGATTTTCGTCGCCAGGAACGCGTTGCTGGCGTACTTGATCATCTCAGCCGTGCAAGTCGTCGTTTCGAGCTTCGGAGCATTCAAGGATGAGTAAACGCCACGAAGCTTTTCCATGACCTGCGGATCATCAGCCCCGAGCACGATGCGGTCTGGGTGCAGGAAATCCTCGATGGCCACGCCCTCCTTCAGGAACTCGGGATTCATCCCTACTGGTATTCGTCGGCCAGCATGCTCCTCAAGTATGCGAGCCAATTCACCGGTAGTACCAGGAACAACCGTGCTCTTCATGATGACGCAGTAATCCTTAGCGTCATTGCGGAGCACGTCGCCGAGCTGCCCGCCGACAGCGCGCACGAACCGCAGATCGATGGAGCCATCCTCCCTCGAAGGAGTGGGCACGCTGATGAACGCCATATCCGTCCTGTTAACAGCGTCCTTCAGATCAAGCGTGGCGCGGAACCTTCCCGAAGCAAGCACTTCCTCCAAAAGTGGTTTCAAACCCTTCTCGAATATCGGCGGGTCCCCCGCATTAATGCGCCGGACCTTCTCCTCGTCAATATCAACGCACCGCACGCTGTGCCCCAGCTTGGCGAAACACGTGCCAGTAACCAACCCAACGTAACCAGTGCCGATAATACAGATGTCCATAAAACCCGCCCCTCGCAGGCTCATGTTTTTATATAAAACTCTGATTTAAAAACATAGGCGGTTCTGATGGAATTTAAGAACAACTTTAGCCCTATAACCCTATTCATCAGCAAGTATGAACACTTCTACCTGCTCGCAGTCTTCTTCAGCCTCGCCATACTCAGCAGGGTCTTGTTCCAGGCACTGCCGAGCGTCGACCCGCTCGGAGCGATCATACTGCTTTACGGCTACAAGAAGGGATGGAAAGAAGGCGCACTCTTCGGAGCGAGCGCGTACTACGCCAGCAACTTCTTCGTCATCGGCGGCCAAGGCATCTGGACAATACCCATGGCCATCGGCGCAGCAGGCATCGGCGCGTGCGGAGGCATCTTCAAGAACAAGTACGCCGGCATCATAACAGGGACGGTGTTCTACGAACTCGTCGTCAACACCATGCTGGCATTCATGTTCAACCCATTATTTGCACTTCCTTTCGCAGCAGTGCACCTTGTCTCGAACATCGGGTTTGTCGGAGCAGCAGATATAATAGAAAAGCGAGTCACCAGAACTCCGGCGGCTTCTCGTACCTGAACTCCAAAGTCGCGGACTCGTTCAGCACAAAGCTATCCACTCCGACAGGCGCGAGCTCACCATCGACATAATACTGCCAGAAATACCCAGACTCCACGCTACCCTCAACGCCATTGATGCCCTCAACAAACACGCCGTACACAGGATGCGTGCTGTAATCCAAGACAGCGACCTCGCTGAACGCATCAAACGCAGTGCTGCCGCGCGGCAACTCAACCACGTCCTCTGTCACGGACTGGGAATTGTTCACGCGCACCGTGAGCGTTATGAAATCACTGACCTGCTCCGGAGCCTGCTGCTGCACGCAGCCAGCAAAAACCAAGAGCAACAGAACCGCTAACCGCTTCATGAAAACACCACCTACGCTTTTAATGACCTGAAAATAAAAACGTATCATGCACTCAATCGCGCAGCACATCCAATACAAAGTGATGGAAGCAGGCGCTTCAGGCATCGTGGTCGGAATGAGCGGCGGCATCGATTCGTCGGTCGTGGCAGCACTCTGCTCGCAAGCAACAGACACGCTCGGGCTGATAATGCCATGCCACTCCAACCCGCAGGATGCCGAGCACGCAAAAGAAATCGCAGAACTGTTCAGCATACGCACAAAGACCATCGACCTATCCAAAGCCTACGACACCATGCTCGCGATACTGCCGCAAGCAAGCAAGGTAACGAAAGCCAACCTCAAAGCACGCCTCAGAGCCGCAACACTGTACTACTTCGCGAACTCGGAGAACCGCCTCGTGGCAGGCACAGGCAACAAGAGCGAGCTGTTCGTAGGCTACTTCACGAAGTACGGCGACGGCGCAGCAGACATCCTGCCCATAGGCAACCTGCTGAAATCAGAAGTCAGGGAACTCGCCTTCGAACTGGGGATCCCAGCGCACATCCACTCCAAAACCCCGTCAGCAGGCCTCTGGGAAGGACAGACAGACGAAGACGAGCTCGGGCTCACGTACGAAGAGATAGACAACGCAATACGCGCCGCAGAAGGGAACAGCCAATGCGACGCGGACACGCTGAAGAAAGTCAAAGCCCTGCACGAACGCAGCAAACACAAGCGCCGCGTTCCGGAAACGCTGTGACAGACAGGAAGATGAAACGAATGATAGGCATAATCGGCGGAACAAACTTCGTGGAAGAACCCCTCATAAAAGGCAGGCTGCGGGAAATCCACTCAAAGTACGGCATGGCCTACGCCTTCATCGAAGGCGACATCGCCTTCATGCAAAGACACCTCCACAACGAACCAGCATACATGGTAAACCACCGCGCCAACCTCATAGCGATGAAAGAACTTGGGGTCACGCACGTCATCGGGATATGCAGCTGCGGGTCACTGAAAAAGACCATAAAGCCGGGAGAGGTCATGGTGCCACACGACTATATCAGCTTATGGCACGAGCCATCATTCGAAGAAGGCGACATCATCGTCACACCCGGACTCGACGAAGAAGTCAGGAAAGCACTGCTACAGAAAGGCGTGAGGAAGAACGGCGTGTACTTCCAGACACAAGGCCCGAGACTCGAAACGAAAGCAGAAATCAAGTTCCTAAAGGACTACGCAGACATAGTCGGCATGACCCTCGGCAGCGAAGCAACGCTATGCAAGCAGCTCGGCCTCAAGTACGCAGCAGTATGCAGCATAGACAACTACGCGAACGGCATCGCCAAAAACATCAACGTAGACGACATCAACGCGCTCGCAGCGAGGAACGCCCCGAAAATCAGGAAAATCGCGCTCAACGCAGCAAGCAGACTATCCAAGATACCGAGAGAAAAGCGGAAGAGAGTGTGCAGGCCATGAGCATCCTCATCAAGAACGCAGAGAACATGGGACCAGTGCACATAGAAGGCAACAGGATAGCGAGCATAGGCAGCGTCGTGGAAGCCGACACAGTCATCGACGCCAAAAACAAGGCCGTGCTGCCGGGATTCGTGAACACGCACACCCACGCCGCCATGAGCCTCATGCGCTCCTACGCAGACGACATGGAGCTGCACGACTGGCTGCAAAACAGGATATGGCCACTCGAGAAAAACATCAAGGAAGAGTACGTGTACTGGGGCACGAAACTCGCGTGCCTGGAAATGATTAAGACAGGCACGACGTGCTACAACGACATGTACTTCATGCCCGGCGCCGCAGCAAAAGCAGCCAAAGAGACAGGCATGCGCGCGTTCCTCGGCGCGGTCCTCTTCGACTTCAATGACTCATCAATGAAGGACAATCTCAGGAAAAGCGTGAGCGAGCAGGTCAAAGACGTTGAATCGGTGAAAAGCGAGCGAGTAAAGCCCATCATAGCGCCTCACGCACTATACACCGTGTCAGCAGAGAGCCTTTCCTACTGCGCAGAGTATTCAAGGAAGCACGGGTTGGGCGTGCACTTCCACCTCAGCGAGACACGGAAGGAAGTAGATGACTGCGTCAAGGAGCACGGCAAACGCCCAGTGCATTACCTGGACGACATAGGGTTCTGGGGGAACAGCGTTGTTGCCGCGCACTGCGTATACCTAGACGACTCGGAGATAAACGCTCTCGCGAAGCGAGGCGTGTCCGCCTCACTCAACCCCACCTCTAACATGAAACTCGCGTCCGGCACGGCGCCCTACCCCGCACTCACGAAAGCACGGATGAACGTGTGCCTCGGCACGGACGGGTGCGCGAGCAACAACTGCCTGGACATGATCGAAGCCATGAAAATCCTTTCACTCAAGCAGAAACTCGCGAACGGGCCGACAGCAGCGCCAGCACAAGAGATGATGAAGGTAGCGACAGCGAACGGCGCCAAAGCCCTCCGCCTCGACGCAGGACGCGTCGCAGAAGGCTCGCTCGCAGACCTCATACTCATAGACATGAAGCGGCCGGAACTCATCCCAAACCACGACCTCACATCAAACCTCGTCTACTCAGCCAACGGCTACTGCGTGGACACGACCATCATAGATGGGAGCATTGTCATGCAGAACAGGGTGGTGGAAGGCGAGGAAGAGATACTCGAAAAAGCACAGGAAGCAGCAGACGCATGGACAACACAATAACCAATTTAAACGAGGCCAACCAATTACAAAACGCGAGGATGAAGCATGCACAAGTTCGTGAACTACTCTGAAGAAAGACCGTGGGGCTCGTTCACAAAATTCGTGGAAAACACGCCGTGCACAGTCAAGATCCTCGACATCAGCAAGCGCCTCTCCCTCCAGTACCACGATCACCGCACAGAACTCTGGTTCGTGCTCGAAGGGACGGCAATCATCGAAACAGGGAAAGATGAGGAGAGCCTGAGAGAAGAAGAAGTAAAGGAGGGAGGCATGAAAGAAATCCCATGCAAGACACTGCACAGGGTCCGGCCAAAGGACGGCGAATGCAGGCTGCTGGAGATAAGCCTCGGGGAATTCGATGAAAAAGATATAGTCAGAATCGATGATGATTATGGGAGGAAGTGACATGGTGAACCTGGTTATAGCAGCGGTAACAGGCATTGACACAGTCAACACACCCTTCGGAGGCGTGTGCGAAGCGCTGGGAGGGGCTGCGGTCTATAGCTCGCTCGCTGCCAGCATATTCACCCGCACAGGACTAGTATCAGTCGTCGGGGAGGACTTCCCGGAAGATCACATAACCTTCCTGAACTCGAAAGGCATCGACACGAAAGGCATAGAAACGAAGCCAGGAAAGACATTCCGATGGAAAGCGCATTACGATTACGACATGAACCAGGCCCACACAGACGAAACAGAACTAGGCGTCCTAGCAGGCTTCAACCCCAACGTCCCGGAAGAGTACAAGAAAGCAGAGTACCTGTTCCTCGCGAACAACGACCCCCGCATACAAAGGAAAGTCCTAGACGAGGTGAAGCCGAAGTTCTCCGCCTTAGACACGATGAATTATTGGATAAGCAATGACAGGGAAAGCCTTGTGGACATCATCAAGGACGTTGATCTCATCCTGGTGAACGACGCGGAAGCCAGGCAGCTCATGGGAACGCACAACCTGGTCAAGGCAGCGAAACAGATCATAAGCCTCGGACCGCAAGCAGTCGTGGTAAAGAAGGGCGAGCACGGAGCGCTCCTGTTCACAGACAGTAAGCACTTCGCATGCGCGGCATACCCGCTCGAAGACGTGCAGGACCCGACCGGCGCGGGAGACTCCTTCGCAGGAGGGATGATGGGATACATCGCGTCGCAAGACGAAGCCTCAGAAGCCACCCTGCGCAAGGCAGTCGTTTACGGCTCCTGCGTGGCCTCCTACGACGCCGAATGCTTCTCAATAGAAAAGATTAAAGACCTCACGCGCGCAGAAGTGGACGCGCGATTCAACGAATTCAATTCAATAACGCAATTCTAGGTGTGGCAAATGAACAAAGTAAAAGACATGACCCTCGCAGAGCAGGGCAGGAAGCAGATAGAGTGGGCGGAAATGCAGATGAGCGGCCTCATGAAGATTAAGGAGAGGTTCGAAAAAGAAAAGCCGCTGCAAGACCAGAGAATCGGCATGGCCCTGCACGTCACCAAAGAGACCGGAGCGTTGGTGCGGACGCTGAGGGCCGGAGGCGCAGAAGTTGCGATCGCGTCCTGCAACCCATTGTCAACGCAGGACGACGTTGCCGCAGCGCTCGCAGACGAAGGCGTCCAAGTATTCGCGAAGAAAGGCGAGACCAACGAAGAATACTACGAGTACATAAACCATGTACTAGACACTAAGCCAACGATAACAATAGATGACGGCATGGACCTCGTCACCATCATCCACACAAAGAGGCCGGACCTCCTGGAGAACATCATCGGCGGCGCAGAAGAAACCACCACAGGAATAATACGGCTGAAGGCAATGCACGCAGACAAGGCATTGAAGTACCCCATCATCGCAGTGAACGACTGCAGGACCAAACACCTCGTGGACAACTACTACGGCACGGGCCAGTCCACGCTGGATGGCATCCTGAGAGCGACGAACGTGCTCATCGCAGGCAAGACCTTTGTCGTGTGCGGCTACGGAGACTGCGGGAAAGGAGTGGCCATGCGAGCCAAAGGCCTGGGTGCGAACGTCATCGTCACAGAAGTCTCTGCATTCAGGGCGCTGCAAGCACACCTCGACGGCCACAGGGTCATGCCGATAGTCGAAGCTGCGAAAATCGGCGACGTGTTCCTAACAGTCACAGGAGACAAGCACGCGATAGACATACAGCACCTACGAGCGATGAAGGACGGCGCCATCATAGCGAACAGCGGCCACTTCAACGCAGAAATCAACCTGGAAGCGCTCGGGAAAGAAGCGTCATCCAGCAGGGACATAAGGCAGTTCATGAAAGAGTACGTGCTGAACGGCAAGCGCTTGTTCGTCCTCGGAGAAGGCAGGCTCGTTAACCTGGCTGCAGCAGAAGGCCACCCCAGCACTGTTATGAACTTCTCGTTCTGCGACCAGAGCTTAGCAGCAGAATACATCGCCAAACACCCAGACATGAAGCCCGGCGTGTACCACCTGCCGGAAGAACTCGACGACGAAGTCGCCAGACTGCAGCTGGATGCGTGGGGAGTGAAGTTCGACGAACTGACGCCGGAACAGGAAAAGTACCTGAAGTCATGGGATGAAGGAACTTGACATCAAAAAAATGGATCACGCTATTGCAAGCAATTCTGGCAGTCGGCTTGCTGGCCGCGCTGATAGCGTTCTCCGGCATCTCGAAGACAATTGAGTACATATCAAAAGCAGATGCAATTCTGGTGGCTGCAAGCGTGGCATCGATAGCAATAGCTAACATAGCATTCGCCCACAGAATGAAACACATCCTTGAACAGATGGGGCTCAGAGCTGGGCTGAAAAACGTTTTCCTCGCGCACATGGCCGGCATGTTCGCGGCTGACCTAACGCCGGGAAAGGTCGGGTACTTTTCAGTACCCTATTTCCTGAAGAAGCTAAATAACATACAGATGAGAGATGGCCTGTTCGCGACAATGATAACAACGATCATGGACTTCGTGGTCAAAGGCGTGAGCGTTTCATTCGGCCTACTGATCTTCATCTCATCATTTTCAGAAACACTCGACGCTTACAGGCTCGCGATACTGCTAGTGTTCCCATGGGTCGCAGCAGGAGCCCTGCTTCTTGTGATATCCAGCAGCAGAGTCATGCGGCTGTTAGCCAAATTGCCTAAATTGTCCGCACTGAACGACGTCAACTTCAAATCCAGGAACAAGACCGCACTGCTTATGAGCGCCACGCCCCAAACCCTGATCATATGGCTATTCTCTGCTCTGAGCTGGATTACCTTGGCAGAATCCCTCGGATTCAGCCTGGGACTGATCGAGGCACTGATATTCCCCATGATGGTATCCATACTCTTCTTCGTGCCAGTGACGATAGGCGGGCTCGGACTGGCAGAAGGCGCGACAGCATTCCTTCTGACAACCACACAAGGAGTGCCGCTACCGCTCGCAACAGCATTCGCAGTGCTTTGGAGAGGATCAATGCTAGTGGTTGACGCATCGGGCATAAGCACGTACCTGAAACTGGTTAGGGAATGAGTCAGTGCCTGCACTCGCAAGGAGCACCATGCAGACTGTCGTTCGCGCCGATGAGGGAGTCCCTCAGCTTCACACCCACCAGCTCAGCGCCCTCGTCCACAACGCAACCAGACAACGACGAATCGACTATCCTCGCACTGCCAAGGACAAGCGTGTCTCGCAAAGAAGAGTTCTCCACCACCGCAAGAGGAGAGACCATCACCGCGCCGTAATCCTTGTTCACTTCAATGTAACTCCGCAAGTCCCCGATATCGTACCACCTGCCCTCAAACACGAACCCGCGCACAGACACGCGCCTGTGAAGCCACTCCAGAAAAAAACCCGGCGAGTCGGGGGAATTCCCCTCACGCAAGTACTGGCCGAGCATGGACACAACGCTCTTCGGGTACAGGTAACAAGCAGTCGAGACAAGCGTGCTCTTCGGATCCGAAGGCTTCTCCTGAAATCCCTTCACGACATCGCCATCCAGTACTACAACGCCGTACCTGTTCCTAACGCGCTCCACATCATTCATGTCGTACAACGCCACAAGCGCTTCACCGCGGAACGCCTGAACAAAGTCCTTCAACTCAAACGTCAGCAAGTTGTCCCCGCCGATAACAAGGCAGTCATCATCCACACCCGCCTGCTCGAACACATACGCAAGAGCCCCCAAAGACCCAAGCTTGTTCGACTCGGACGTGGTCTTCTCGACAATTACAGAAACCCTCTTTCCACGGGACCACTCGCGGAACTGATCCTCAAAAGCCGCGTTCGTGGAAACAATGACCTCATCCACGCCAGCGCGACGCAGGCTCTCCAGCACATAATCGATGATGGGCTTGCCAGCCACGGGCAGCAAAGGCTTCGCCCTGCGAAGCGTTATGGGCCACAGCCTCTTGGCATAACCCCCAGCGAGGATCACGCACTTCACTTGAACAGCACCTCAGCGGCCTTGAGGGACTCGTACGTCCCTATGTCAATCCATGGACTGGAGATTATGTAACCATAAAGCCCGCCCCTGCTCGCAACACCCGGGAACACATCCCGCTCAATGCTACAAGGCATATTCACAACGCCATCCAGCACAGCCGGCTCGACAACATACACGCCTGCGTTGATCAAGTGCGAAGGAGCCTCCTCCGGCGTCGGCTTTTCTATGAAACGCGTTATCATCGAGCCCTCCAGCTCCGCCACGCCGAAACGCGTGGGATCATCCACCTCCTTCAGCGCGATTGTGACAGAAGCTCCCTGCTTCTTGTGGAACAGGACCATGTCACGCAAGGAAAAGTTCGTGAGCACGTCGCCATTCATCATCACGAACGTCTCATTCAGCAAGTGCTTCGCAGGCACGAGACAACCCCCAGTCCCAAGAGGCTCGTCCTCTTCAGAGAACAAGACCTCAACACCGAAATCCTTGCCATCGAAGAATTTCTTTACTTCGTCCTTCCTGTAACCCACGCCCAGGATGACGCGCTCAATGCCATTGCCAGCGAGCCACTCAATGATATGCACAAGCATGGGCTTGCCCGCCACGGGCAGCAAAGGCTTCGGAGTCTTGTCAGTGAGCGGCTTGAGGCGCTCGCCGCGACCACCAGCCAGGATGAAGGCCGTGCGCACAGGACTCTCCCCCAAACCCTTGGACACAAGGTGCTCTATTGCATGAGATCTGTTCCTCACCCCGCGGCCATCAACAAGCCTGTCCACGCTCTTCAACAGCAGCCTGCTGATAGTAATTGTAACGCGTTCCTTAGTCGACACCATGTATGACATAGTATGATAAAGCATTTATATAGCTTTCGTAATAGACATTCACGGAGATCTAAATGGATAACGTATTCAGGGCCTATGACATCAGAGGCATCTATAACAAGGACGTGAACCCGGCTCTGTTCTTGGACATCGGCCTGGCACTCGGCAGAGAAGGGAAGACAGTCTGCGTCGGCGGTGACGTGCGCACGACCACGCCATCCCTCCTGAACGCACTCATCGCCGGGCTGCTCGCCACAGGAACGAAAGTGAAGAACGCCGGCATAACGCACTTCGGAGAAACCCTCTTCGCAGGCTGGAGGGAAGGCGTTGACGAGACATACTACGTGACCGCATCCCACCTCCCCCCTGAGTGGAACGGCTTGAAACTCTATGACGGCCGGGGCAACGGCTTCGAAGAACAATCGATTTACGCACTCCGCGACCGGGTAAAAGCCCGGCAATCCAAGCCAGTGCAATGGGACAAAGTACAGCCCTTAGAGAACGTGGACTACAAAGACAGGTACATCAAGTTCATGAAAGAGCACTTCACGACAAAGCCAATGAAAGTCGTGGTGGACTGCGGCAACGGATCGGCCTCGCTCGCAGCACCAGAAGCGCTCAGGGCAGTAGGCATGGACGTCGTGGAGATATGGTGCGACGTGGACCCGTCATTCCCGAACCGCCCGAGCGAACCCACGGACGAGACACTGAGCGAGCTCAAGCGCACAGTCGTCAAGGAGGGCGCTGCCTTCGGCGTGGCATTCGACGGCGACGGCGACAGGGCGGTCATAGTGGACAACACCGGCCGAACACTCAACGCAGGACAAGTCGGCGCAATAATCGGGAAGAGCATCCTGAAGAACGGCGGAAAAGTCGTCGTGAACGTGGAATGCCCGCTCGTAGTGGAAAAGACGCTGTCACCCCTCGGCGAAGTTATACGCATCCCAGTAGGCCATACCTTCCTCACAAGACACGCCGAGAAGGAAGGCGCGGCGCTCGGCATAGAAATAAGCGGGCACATGGTCATGCCGCAATACTTCCTCTTCGACGACGCCATGGTCGTGCCGCTCAAGCTGGCAGAAGTACTATCAGAGAACGGGGGGGCGCTGAGCGACCTCATCGACGAACTGCACGACTACCCCAACGCAAGAAGACAGTTCGAATGCGACGACGAGAAAAAGTTCAGCGTCGTCAACAAGCTGAAAGAAAAGTTCTCGAAAGAGTACGAGGACGTGGACACCATGGACGGCATCAGAGTCAACCTGAACAAGGGATGGGTGCTCATCCGCTGCTCGAACACATCACCGATCATACGGTTGATGGCAGAAGCAGAGACCGACAGAGACCTCGCCAGCATAGTGGACGCGTTCTCGAAAGAACTCGAAGAAGCAATGAAGTGATTCAATGTTCTCAGGCATCGTGGAAAAGCTCACTGGAGTGAAGGCAGTCGAGAGGAAGAAAGACTTCGCCGCAATAACGCTGGCAATGGGCGGCGTGAAGACAGGGGAAAGCGTTGCAGTGAACGGCGTGTGCCTCACAGCCACGAAGACCGGGAGAGGTACTGCAAGCTTTGACGTGATGAGCGAGACACTAAAGAAAACCAATCTAAGCGGACTGAAGAAAGGCAGCAAAGTGAACATAGAACTGCCGCTACGCGTCGGCGACCGCGTGGGAGGGCACTTCGTGCTCGGTCACGTGGACTGCACAGCGCGGATAGTCTCTAAGAAACACGAAGGGAAAAACTGCGTGATGACATTCTCAGTGCCCGCAGGACACAGCAAGTACCTGGTTGAGAAGGGCAGCATTGCCTTGGACGGGATCAGCCTGACAATCTTCAACATCGCAAACAACGGGTTCAGCGTCGCACTCATCCCGCACACGCTGAAGAAAACCACGCTCGGGTTCAAAGAACCTGGCGATGACGTGAACGCGGAGTTCGATTATCTCGCGAAAATCGCTTTGAAGGCGGGCAGATGAACCTGATTGCCGGCGCAGGCCCTGCAGGACTCCTCTGCGCAAAAGAAGCTGCGGCAGAAGGCGCGCGCATCACAGTGTGGGAGCAGCACCACGAAGTCGGCAGCCCCGCACAGTGCACCGGCCTGATCTCGAAGAGCGGCCTAGACACGCTCGGCGTGGAATACGAAGAAGCGGTCCTGAACGAAGCGCGTGGCGCAAGGTTCTTCTCGCCTTCAGGAGAGGCGTTCGAAGTAAAGAAACAGAGAACCGTTGCCCTCATCGTGGACAGGACAGCACTCGACCAGACCATCGCGGAA
>JAFGGZ010000010.1 GCA_016939415.1 Candidatus Iainarchaeum sp.
TCATCAACACCATGCTCATGTCAGTGATGGAACGCATGAAAGAATTCGGCGTGCTGAGATCCATGGGATGGACAAGCGACGACGTCATGAAACTCATCGTGGCAGAATCCGCACTCATAGGCCTCGGAGGCGGCGTGATAGGCAGTGTTCTTGGATTGACCGTTGTCGAGATCGCGAAAAGCGTGATCGATATCCCCATGAGGGTCACGCCGGAACTGTGGGCAGCAGCAATGGCGTTCTCCCTCGTCTCCGGGCTCCTGGGAGGGATTTACCCTGCTTGGAAGGCCGGGAAGATAGACCCGCTCGAAGCAATACGGACGGAGTGAAGCACATGGACAAGAAAGAGAGCGCAATCATCGTGAGGGGCGTTAAACGCCACTACAAAGTCGGCACGGAACTCGTGAAAGCATTGAGGGGTGTGGACGTCCGCATCCCGCGAGGGGAATTCTTGTTCATTGTCGGCCCGTCGGGATCCGGGAAGAGCACGCTCATGCACATCATCGGCGCCCTGGACACTCCCACGCAAGGCACAGTATCGCTGGACGACCAGCCGCTATCCGAGATGGATGACTGGCAGCTCTCAATGATACGCAGGAACCGCGTGGGGTTCATCTTCCAGACATTCAACCTCATACCATCACTGAACTGCATCGAGAACGTGATGCTCCCCCTCATAACAGAGAAACAAATAAAGGATGAAGAGCTGGAAGCGCGCGCCATAAACCTCCTGAACCTGGTCGGGCTCGGCCACAGGCTGTACCACACACCCATGGAGCTCAGCGGCGGCGAGCGCCAGAGAGTGGCCATAGCCCGCGCCCTCATCAACAACCCCGACATCGTGCTCGCGGACGAACCCACAGGGAACCTGGACTCCACAACAGGCGACGAGATATTCAGGCTCATGCGAAGGATAAACAAGGAAAAGGGCACGACCTTTGTCATAGTCACCCACGACGTGGAGTACATACAGCCAGGGGACACAGTATACCACATAAAGGACGGCATCATAACAGAGACATACACCCAAAAAGGGGAGAACAACATGCGCGGCAAGAAGCACGCATCGGAAGTGAATCTATGAGCAAATGCCAGGTATGCGGCGGCGAAGCATACAAGCAATACGCGTTCTGCAAGCGGCATTACTACACAAACAAGGCTCGCGAGCAATCAACAGCCATAGTGATAATGCTTGCCCTTCTCCTGATCACGCTGTACGCAGCAAGCAAGAGCGAGCTCATAAGCACGCTGGGCGGCTACTCCACCTCCCTCGCGATCACGATGGACATCGCCATAGGAGCGGTTTACCTCATGGTGATATTCGCAGCCCTCCTGATGACAGGCATGCTCACATGAAGGACTCGACTTCGTCCTTCAACGCAATCAAGCGCTTGGTTACGGGACTGTCAGCTCCAAAACGCTGCGTGAAGCGGTCGAGCGTCCGCTGGAAAGGCACTTCCGCGTCATCCTCAACAAGGTTGTCAGCGTGGGCTATCACCTTTTCTTCCAGCGTTCCCGGGAGATAATCCTTACGCGGCAACCCGAGCTTCTCTGCCTCATCAGCAGTGAGGCCGGCGCCGATATGCGTCTCGGCAACGCGAGCGTACTCCCCCAACCCACGCTTCCTGAGGGCCTCTGCTCCGGAAAGGCCGTGAGCAGGACCATGAGTCTTTGAGCGCCCGACATCGTGCAGGAGAGCAGCGACCTCGACGAACTGCACGTCAATCCTGTGGCCACTCGCTAAGATGCATTCTGCGATGCGCTTCGCGACGCGTGCAACGACCTTGCAGTGAATGATGACGCGTTCAGGGGTACGCTCATCAGTAAGCAGTTGCATTGCCTGTTCGCGCGACAGCATACTCACGCACCGATCTTGTCCATGAGGTCAGTGAGCTCAGCCATCTCCCCTTTCAGTTCCTTGACGCGCTTCTTGTTATCGACTTCCTGCAGCGGCCCACCACAATCAGGGCATGTGAAATCGTACTCCGCCGCCAACTCGAAAGGCAGCTTGTCGCAGCCATTGCCGCAGCCAAAGAACACGTAACTGGATTCGTATTCAATGCTCTTCTGAAGCTCCTCAAGCTTTGTCTGCCACTTGTCCTTCACGACATCCCTGATCTGGTCCTTCCGCGCGAACCACGTGTAGGTGTACCAATTCGTGTTCGGGTTCTTCTCTCTGTCATACGCAATGAGGCCCATGTAGTGCAGCTGGTTGAGCGTGGAGCGGATGGTGCTCAGCTTCAGCTTGGTCTCCTTCATGATCTGCTCGTCAGTGCAGCCCGTATCGCATGCCCGGAGCACTAGCACGGCGTTTTCGCCGATGAATTCCTTGAGAAATCGCTGAACCTGACGGTTCTGGAGACGGAGACCCATACCTCTCTATTATGGCTATCGTTCTATAAATAGTTATTCTGTAATAACTTTTTTCCCGCGTGGTTGGGGCACGATCCT
The DNA here is from genome assembly GCA_016939415.1 of Candidatus Iainarchaeum sp. Lineage (GTDB taxonomy): Archaea > B1Sed10-29 > B1Sed10-29 > WALL01 > WALL01 > JAFGGZ01. The sequence goes on from JAFGGZ010000010.1 coordinate 2,449, forward strand.
GAGCCGGCCGTTGAAGTCCTTGGACAACTCGCTGCCGCGGAAAAAGCGGTCCAAGAAAACTGCCAGCGCCGCAATCTCAGAGTGCGGCTGGGAACTAACAGAAACGTTGAAGTCAGCAGCTTCGTACACGTCACCGGGAACCTTCTCGCCGCCAACCACCACCAGCACGTCACCAGAAATGTTTTTGACCACGTCATCAACAGGAAGGCCGTACATGGTGAGGTGAACGACGCAGCCATCGAAATCCCGCACTACCTTCTTCCAGCTGCGCTCGTAAGCGATGCTGAAGCTACCCCCCCAGTTCTCGGAGACGGCGCAGACGCTCTTCTCCATCTTCTCGTCGCGAACGCCAGTGTACACTATCCTGTCCGCGCCGAACGCCCTCGCAACAAGCGCTGCGTGCGTTGAAACGCGCTTATCACGCTCTGGTCTGTGGCCAAGCCTGAGCACAGTGACGGCCATACGCTTTTTTATACCTCTTGCCGCATAAAAAGTCTTGCTCCTTCTGATGACTTTCTCAGAAGAGGGGGCGCCATGGGCCCATAGCTCAGTCTGGTCAGAGCACTTGACCGGCAGCAAAAAAATGCTGGGGTGAAGCTCTTAACCAAGGTGTCGCGGGTTCAAATCCCGTTGGGCCCTTTCAAAAGAGTGGTGTGCGCAAGCACACCACGAGGGCCTCCCAGGGTGGCCAGACGCTGTTCGGAACCCGTTGGGCCCTCCACGCTTCGCGCGGGTAAAGAGATCATTCGTGCGCCGGTAGTCTAGTCTGGTTAGGACTCAGGCTTGCCAAGCCTGTAACCCGGGTTCAAATCCCGGTCGGCGCACCACAAGCCTTTTCTTTTTCTGACGAATAAATCCGTTCTCATGCCAACGGATGAAGAGTTCCTGAGACTCGCGATGAAGGAAGCAGGGAAATGCGCAATCGACGTGAACGGCCTTGATGATAACAAGTTCACTGTGGGTTGCGTCATAGCGAAAGACGGCCGCGTCATCAGCACGGGCTTCACAGGAGAACCGCCCTTCAGCACGCACGCAGAAGAAACCGCAATTCGGAAGTGCAGGAACGCAAGAGGCGCCACACTGTACTGCACAATGGAGCCATGCAGCACGCGACTGTTCACCGGCACGAAGACGTGCACGGAATGGATACTACAGAGTGGGATACGCCGCGTCGTGTACGGCGCGAAAGAACCGGCCATCTACGTGCACTGCCAGGGTCACAGGATCCTGGAAGAGAACGGCATCGAGGTAAAGCACCTCAAGAGCATGAACACCGAGTGCCTGAAATCCATCCGACCACCGGCAAACCTTTAAAACAGCGCCCGCTTAATCACCCAAGATGAAGACATTGCTTCTGATAGTGATTCTGGCCAGCGCCCTGGCACTGGAACTCGAACCAAGTGACGTCGGCTACGCAGAGCTAACCATGAGAATCATCGGCAACGCCGGAAAAGAGCAGGTCGTGTACCTCCCTGCCAATGACGCACGGCAAGCAGTGGAGTACGGCTCGCTGCACACAGAAAAAGACGAGTACGGCAACACGCTCACGCGCATGAGCAGCAGGTACTCGCTCGAATTCCGCGTGACCGTCGACGGAACGCAGCCAGAACTCGCTGACGAACCAATGCCCGCCGCAAGAAAAGACGGGGAATATTTGGCAGACTCTAAGTATATCATCCCATCAGATGAAGAGACCGCGAGAATCGCAAGGCAGGTAACAACCAACTCGAAGACATCACTGGAAGCGGTGCGGGACCTGGCCTCGTGGGTGCACAACTACGTGGAGTACGACACGAAGTACTGGGACGGCACGCTATCCTCAACAGAAGTCCTGCGCGTCAGGAAAGGCGTGTGCGACGAGTACGCCAACCTCTACGCAGCCATGGCCCGCAGCCTCAGCATCCCCACCCGGATAGTCACGGGACTCGTTCACACGGGAAGCACGTGGCAGAGGCACGGCTGGGCAGAATCCCTCATTGCAGGCACGTGGGTGCCAGTCGACGCAACATTCGGGGAGGCAGGCACCATCAACGCGTTGCACGTGAAGCTCTACGTCGCGCCCACGTACCTGTTCTACCTCCCCCCGGAATCAGAAGAGGAAGTGGAAGTCACTGAACTGGATGCCGGCGAATACGAACTGCCCTTGACTGTCCAGGCAAGGCTGTCATCGGAAAGAGTGGCTCCCAGAGGCGTCTTCAAAGTGTACGCCTCTGTAAAGAACTCAGGGGACAAGACGATCATGCCCACATTCCTATCGCAGAAGACGCTTGGCATAGAACTCGCTGACAACTTCAGGAAGATGCTGGTCCTCGCACCGGGCAGTGAAGAGATCGCGGAGTGGAGCATGGTAGCGCCTTACGGCGAGCGAGACCGGTACTACGTCATCGTAAAGGGGCCGGGATACGCGCAGAACCTCGAAGTCATCATAGACCCCTCGCTGGAACCGGAAGTGTTCAAAGCATTCAGCATAGTCGACATAGTCACAACAGCCCAGGAAGGAAGAGGGCTCATAAGCGTGCGCGTGAAGAACGCGGGGAACGCGTTCGCGAACGACGTGGGCGTGAACCTCGTGTCATCAGCAGGGTCATTCCAGAAAACCATAAGCTTGAGTGCAGGAGAAGAGAAAGTCGTCGAATTCACGCTGGAAGGCAACGGCGCGCAAGCCTTCGAAGTCAGGGTACACTCAGGCGATCAGATGACGACGGCGTTCGGGAGCGTGTTCCTGCCAAAGCACAGCGAGCCCGGTTTCGGCGAGGCACTAACGCAATATTTAAATGATTACAGCCAAATAATCTACTTCACACTCGTCATAATAGTGTTCGGCGCCATCGCCCTCGTCCTTTTCGTGCCATCAATGGAGGAACGCAAGGACTTGTTCCGCGAGCGGGATGAGTGGCACAGGCTGCTGAAAGTCCAGGAAAAAAAGCGGTCGTAGTCTAGTCTGGTTAGGACTTTGGCCTTCCAAGCCAATAACCTGGGTTCAAATCCCGGCGACCGCACCACAGCCTTTTTGTCGCTTTAGGCGACAAAAAGCCTGGGGAAATGTAACGTTGCGATTGTAGCCCAATCGCATTTGCTCGCTTGCGCTCGCTGTTTTGTAGCGGGGATGCTTTAGGGGCATGGTTAAGAATAAAAAGGGAAGCACATATAGCTAAGCTCGCTCTGGAAACAAAAACGTGATAGAACTCGCGTGGGATGGCATACACCCTGGGAACCTGCTATACAGGCCAGACCGGTAACTCAGCCTGGGAGAGTGCACGGCTGAAGACCGTGATGTCGGGGGTTCGAACCCCCCCCGTCCCACCATCAATCCTTCAATTCCTTGAGCGACTGCTCTAGCTCTGTCTCGCGCTCCACTTCATTGATGGCCTCAATGACCTCGCTCTCTGTGTAACCCTCGCCAATGAAGTACTCAATGATCTTCGACTGCGAGACGCCCTGCTCCAACATCTTCTTCAGCAGCTTCAAGTGCTTGTACTCCACGAGAATCACTCCAAGCGCTTCTTAAGCTCGCTCAGGATGTCGCCCGCAGTGAAAGGCTTTTCAATGAAGCCGACAGTGGCATCAATGCCCTTCAAGTCCTTCTCCACGCCAACGAGCTTCGACACAGAAGTCACGGCGATGACAGGGACCTGGGAGAACCGCTTCGACTTCTTCAAGCGCTTCAGGAAAGCCGTGCCGTGCTCACCCGGCAGGATGACATCCAAAAGAATGGCGTCAGGGAAATGCTCTTCGAGCGAGCGCTCCGCCTCAGAAGACGTGCCTGCCACGCGCACAGAATAACCCGAAGAAACGAGTATGCGCTTCAAAGACCTCGCTGCCTCGGCATCGTCCTCGACAACAAGAACAGACTTCATGACAACACCGAACAACTATGTCATAAAATGAACTTATAAACGTAAGCCTTTTAAGCCATCCCGTGCCAAATCCCTCCGCCGCATTCTAAGGTGCTTCGTATGCTAGACATAAAGCTGTTCCGTGAAACGCCCGACATCGTGCGGAAAGACCTGAAGAAGAGGGGGCGGGATCCAGACGTGGTGGACGAAGTCATACGACTGGACAAGGAATGGCGCACCACATCCCAGAAAGCAGACAAGCTCAAGCACGAGAGGAACAACGCATCCAAAGCCGTCGCTGAAGCGAAGAAGGCAGGCAAGGACGCTTCAAAACACATAAAGTCTGTGCAAAAGATAGGCAATGAGATCAAGGAGAACGACGAACTCCAGAAGGATCTGCTCGCCAAACGCAACGACCTGCTGATGCGCACCCCGAACATCTTGCACGAATCCGTTCCCGCGGGCAGGAGCGAGGAAGACAACGTGCCTGTCAAGCACTGGGGGAAACCCGGGAAGCCATCGTTCGAGCTGAAACCCCACCAAGACATCCTAACGGCACTCGGCATGGCAAGCTTTGAAGACGCTGCAGAGGCCAGCGGCACAGGCTTTTACTACCTGATGAACGACGCAGTCCTCCTGGACCTCGCGCTGCAACGATTTGCGATAGACGCGCTCCGGGAGAAAGGCTTCACGATTACAGAAGTGCCGCACATGCTGAGGAAGAAAGCGGTGGAAGGCTCCACAGACCTTTCGGCATTCGAGGACGTTATATACAAGGTAGAGAACGAAGACCTGTACCTCATAGCCACGAGCGAGCACGCACTCGCCGCCAAGCTAATGAACCAAGTCATCGCCGAAGAAGAGCTGCCCATCAAGTACGCCGGCATCAGCGCATGCTTCCGCAAGGAGATAGGCAAGCACGGCGTTGACACGCGAGGCATCTGGCGGGTGCACCAGTTCAACAAAATCGAGCAATTCGTGTTCACGAAGCCAGAAGACTCCTGGGAGGCATTCGAAGAGATGAGCAGCACCACAGAAGAGATATTCCAAGCGCTGGAAATCCCATACCGCGTCGTGAACATATGCACCGGCGACATAGGCGAAGTCGCTTCCAAGAAGTACGACATAGAAGCGTGGATGCCGAGGCAAGGCAAGTACGCGGAAGTCACCTCATGCTCGAACTGCACAGACTACCAAGCCCGCAGGCTGAACATTCGCGTGCAGAGAAAGAACGGCGAGCGCGAGACACTGCACACGCTGAACAGCACAGCCCTAGCGACTTCAAGAGCGATGGTCGCGATCATCGAGAACAATCAGAACGAGGATGGGACAGTCACCATCCCGAAAGTCCTGAGACAGTACATGAACGGCCTGAAGTCCCTGAAGGAGAAATAAGGTTTTAAAAGGCACCACGAATAACTAACATCCTGTGGGCCCGTAGCTCAGTCTGCTTCCAGCCACCAGTGGCTGGACGCCTGGAATGGTTAGAGCACTGGCCTTTTATCACTGCGTTGCGCAGTGAAAGAAAGCCAGGTGCCGGGGGTTCGAATCCCCTCGGGCCCGCTAGGGGGAGCGCAGCTCCCCCCCCCGAGTTCGTGGGTTCAGGCTGTGATGGATGATGGATGAAACCGAGGACATGTTTTGGGCGGACAGGATAGCCGGAGAAGTGCTTTCAAAGAAGCGCTTCCACTACTCGGACAGGCCAGTAAAGCACAGCACGTTCACAGTGAAGACATCCGCGTCGCTCTCCGGCGTCCTGCACATCGGCAGACTCACGGACACTGTGCGTGGCAACGCTGTGTACCGCGCTCTCGCGGACAAGGGAGTGAAAGCGCAGTTCATATGGGTTGCTGAGGACATGGACCCGCTCAGGAAAGTGCCGGCAGGCGTCCCGAAATCCTTTGTTGAACACATCGGGTTGCCGGTTAGCCGCGTGCCGGACCCCTCAGGATGCCACGACTCGTACGCCCAGCACTTCAAAGAAGAATACCTCGGCGTCATGAACAAGTTCGTTGACGAGCCGCCGCAGACATTCTCCATGACGGAAGAGTACGACGCACGCAACTTCAAGCCGTACGTGAAAAAGATTATGGAGAACGCCGAAGAAGTCAGGCGAATAGTAGGGAAGAGCAAGATCAAGAAATGTATTGAAGAAGACTGGTTCCCGTGGAGACCCGTATGCAGCGAGTGCGGAAAGATAATCACCCCGCGATTCCTCGGCCTGACAGACGACGGCCGCGTCAAGTATAAGTGCGAGGACTACGCATTCAAGAGCTTAACAGCAAAAGGATGCGGCCACGAAGGAGAAGCAGACCCGATGAAGGACGCTGGCAAGCTCGCGTGGAAAAGCGAGTGGGCAATGCAATGGGCAAGGTGGGGAGTCGTCGCGGAAGGCGCGGGCAAAGAGTACAACATCCCCACGTCCGCGTGGTTCGTCAACGCAGAGATAAGCGAGCGCGTGCTCTCGTTCCCAATGCCCACTCCGATATTCTATGAATACATAGTCATCGGAAAAGGAGAGAAGATGAGCGCATCCGTGGGAAACGTCGTCTACCCCAAGGACTGGCTGGAAGTCGGTCCGCCGGAAGTGCTCAGATACCTGTTCCTGAAAAAGATCACGAAAACGAGGGGATTCAACTGGGAGGACGTGCCCAAGCTCTTCGACGACTATCACCAATGCGAGCGCGTGTTCTTCGGAGAAGAGATCCCGGAGAACAAGAAGGAGGAAGAGCATCTCAAGCGCTTGTACGAACTCAGCCAGACAAGCACTGATAACTACAGGGTGGCAGCGCAGTACTCGCTGCTGGCGACCATATCGCAAGTAGCCGCAGGAAGAGAAGTAGAAGTGCTGCAGAAGCTCGGCCACTTGCCGAAAGACATGGATGACGCCGAGAGCATTGAACAGGCATTGGCGTGGGCGCGGTACTGGGTGGAGCATTACTCACCCGAAGACATGAGGGTGGAAGTGGAAAAAACACTTCCGGAAGTGAGCCTGTCAGAACAGCAAAAGAAGGGACTGAGCATGCTCGCGGAAATCGCGGGCGACCCGGAACGGATCAGCAAGGAAACTGCGGACATCGCGAAGAAGGCAGGGCTGAAACCCAAGGAATTGTTCCAAGCAGCCTACCTCGTGCTCATCGGGCGCGAGCAGGGCCCGAGACTCGCGCAGTTCATAGCAAGCCTGGACGAAGACTTCGTCCGAAAGCGGTTCAAGCTCGAAGAGTGAAGTGGTGAACATGAAGTTCAAGGAAAAACTCGGGGAATACAGAAACACAGCGAACAACGAGATAACCAGTTTCTTCCGCGAAGTGATAGAAGGCACGGACGTTCCGATAATCAAGGACAGTTACGGAGCCATGCTTGAGTACATCATGCGCGGCGGCAAGCGGCTCAGGCCCGCAAGCGTCATGGCCGCGTACCTTGGGGTGACGGGCAAGGAAGACGACGCTATCAGGAGAGCGAGCATAAGCGTGGAGCTGTTCCACAACGCGACCCTGCTCCACGATGATTTCATGGACAGGGACGTGATCCGGAGAGGCAAGCCCACATACCACAAGGAGTTCGAGCAGCGGTACAAGGAAGAGCGCGGGGCAACAGGAGCCAAGCGGTTCGGCGAGTGCATGGCAACGATCGGAGGAAACATGCTGTACACGCTTGGTTACAGGGCGCTGTCATCCTCGGGAGCGCCTGCTGAGCAGCTGCTCAAGGCACTGCACGCTTACGAGTCCGGGTTCATCATGGTGAACCACGGCCAGATGGAGGACATAAACTTCGAGCGCAGGAAAGGCGTGACAGAAGACGACTACATGCGCATGATAACCGGCAAGACAAGTTACCTGTTCAAGACCTCCGTGCAGATAGGAGCGCACCTCGGGTACGCGAACGCCGGACAATTGCGCGCGCTGGAGGAGTACAGCATCCCGATGGCGCAGGCGTTCCAAGTACAAGACGACATCCTCGGCGTGTTCGGCGAAGAGGAGTCGCTCGGGAAGAGCGTGGGCATAGACATAAAAGAAGGCAAGAACACGCTGCTGCTCATCAAGGCCCGAGAACTCAGCAACGAAAAACAAGGGAAGAGGATCGACGCGATCTTCGGAAACAGTGAAGCGACGGATGCAGAAGTTGCGGAAGGAAAGCAATTGCTCGTCGACACGGGCGCGCTGGACTACTCTAAGAACAAGTGCTTGATGCTCGCGAAACTTGCCAAGCAGTGCCTCAGGAAAGCGGAGTTCGAGAATGAGGCATTCGACTTCTTCGACGGCTTTGCGGACTACGTGATAGAGAGGGAGTACTGAGGGTTCTCAGCTCAGCGTTATTATCACTATGCCAGCAAGCATTATCACCGAGCCAAGCAGCCGCTGCACGACGTCCTTTTCCCTGAAGAACTTGAAGCCGTAAAGCGAGCCGAAGAGAATGCTCAAACGCTTCACTGCGATTGCGTACACCGCAAGCGTGAGCATCATGGCATTGAACAAGGCGATTTCGGCCAGGGACATGAAAAATCCTATAAGAGCCAGGCCACGCCAGTTCTCTGTCACATCCCTTGCCTCCAGCTTGCCTGTAGCGACCACGTAAGCGGTGAACACGAGCATGGAAACAAGGTAAATCATGGTGACGGCGAACAAGGGCGTTGACTCATTGATCGCGAGCTTGCCAGTGACCGACGTGATGCTGAAGAAGAACGCGACAGCCAGCATGTATCCCGCACCCTTCTCCTTCAGCAGCGAGAAGAACGGCTTCAGCAGACCCTCTCTGGCATCCTTGATCCGGAGTAGATAAGCTCCGGCGACAATCGTGAGAACGCCAAGAATGCCCAGAGCGTTCGGGAGCTCGTTCAGAAGGAGCGACCCCGTCAGGAGCATGAAGGCGGGAGTGAACGCGATCATGGGAAGAGTGATCGATAAGTCAGACGCGTTGATTGCCTTCATGTAAAGCAGCACTGCAGCGGTGTAGAAAATGACGTTAGCGCCCACGCCGACCCAAAAGAGGGGCCCTATCGAGGCAGGGGTTTCAGTGAACAAGAGAGCCACTGCAAGGAACGGCAGAGTGAAGGTGAGCAGCGCCCAAGTCGCAGCATACGGGTTGACGCGCCCCATCACGCGCTTGCTAGCGAAATCCTTGGTCGCGTCTGCCAGCGCTCCGATGATGGACAGCACAAGCCAGAGCATTAGACCCGGAACGCCTCCTCTGGGTTGGTGAGCTTCATTCCCGCATCAGTGATCTTCAGCGGGATTATGTCTTCCGCGTGCTTCGTGCCACGCATCTTCCGGATGTAAAGCGTCCTGCTGCCCTCAGAGCCTATGCCCAAATAATGCAAGAGTATGACCGCGTCAGCCACGTACTCCTCGACACCGTACTTAGAGAACTTCATCGGCCCGGACCCAGGACTCTGCTCAGGCACCTCGCTCACAAGCACGGCCGTGAGACTGCTCTTGCGAATCATGTACGTGAGCTTGAGAATCATGTTCCGCGCCTCGTTCTCGTCCTTCAAGTGAAAACCCAGCGCAGGGATCGAGTCGACGACAATGCGCTTCGCGCCTATCTCGCTCGCAGTCTGCATGATCTTCAGGATGAGGCGATCCAAGTCAAGCGCCGGAGCATTCATCGCGTACCTCTCCTCCGAAGGCACGCCCAGCTTCGTGGAAGTCAAATCCAGGATTATGAGCTTGCCTGCATCCTCAAGAGAGCGCAAGTCCCAGCCGAAACGCATCATATCCTCCCGGATTATCTCCGGCCGCTCGTCCAGGGTCACGTACACTCCGGCCTCTCCAGCCAACGCGCCCTTGTACAAGAACTGGAGGCCGAATATGGACTTGCCCGTGCCGCAGCCCCCGCTGACCAGAACAGTCCGGCCCTTCGGAAAGCCTCCCTCAATAAGTTCGTCCAAGCCATCAATACCGGATTTGACGCGATCCATGGTCAACACCGACGATTATAACTGCTCGATGGCTTAAAAAGCTTTGCCCAGCATCACTTCGGGAGCACGGTCATCACGAACTCGCACTCAGTGTCCCCAAGACCCCAACACTGAGTCTCCTTCACAGACACGTTCTCAAGCTCCAGGAACTTCGCGAAAGCGCCGCGAATCAACCCGCGGATGAAGTGGCACATCGGCTTGCCCACCGGAGGTATGCCCGCAGCAAAAGCCGACTCGCTCATGGTGAACACGAACTGGTCATAAGACGAATTCTTTGACGGATCCTTGCGCTTCTTAAACGAAGACACACAAAGCTTGTTCGCCTTCAGGTAAGCGACTATGGCCTCGCTGAGCTTGTCAGCAGACTTCAAAGAGCCATCAGCCAGCGAGCGGCCGATATTCTCGCCTGCCTGAACCAGCATGCGCTCCACCTGGAACTCTGACATGATGTCCAGCGGGGCGTACGTCATCTGCCTCAATATGTCCAAGCCAACAGTGGACTCCATCGTCTTCCTCACGCCGGCGGGTGCAGCGCTGCTCCACTGGATGCGCTTGCCGGACTCAATCACCTTGGTCGGATCCAGCTTCACCCCGGACTTCTTGATATCCTCCAAGAGCTGTATGATCCTGACGCTGGCAGGCATGAGCCCGCGCTCCAAGTCCTCGAAAGTCTTTCCCTTGGAAAAAGCCCTCATCTCCCCTGAAGGAAAGACAAGGATTGTGACCTCCCCGAACTGCGCCTTCAGCACCTCAGTGCCCTGCGGGAGCTCGGCGTACTTCAGGCCGGCCAGCTTCTTTATGTTGAGCGGCTTTCCGATGTCGTATGTGTAGGCAAGAGTATCCATGAGAGGCACCTCATATGATTTCCTCTGGATAGACGACAATACCCTTATCAGTTATCTTGAACGGATACATGCTCTTGCTGTGATTGACGCCGCGCATCTTCAGAACCTCGAGGGCGAACCTCCGCTCGTTCTTTATAGGCAGGTTATACAGGACGACGACGCCGTCCACAATGAACTCCTCAAGACTGTACGTGGTGGCTTCACGCGTGACAGTGGGAAGCTCTGCAGTGATGAGCACAGTACAATCCAGATTCTCCAAGAAAGCCAGGAGGCCGATGAGATTCCTTCGGAACTCGAACTCGTCCTTCGTATTCATCCGCATGATCGTGAGGGGATCGATCACCACGCGCTTCACGCCATGACGCGTTATGTAGCTCTGCAGTATGTCAGATAGATTGCTCCAGTCAAACTTATCGACAGTCGCTATCACCAAGCTGCCATCCTTGATGTGCTTGTCCAGATCCCACTTCAAGCTCTGCTTTAGGTTCGAGAGCAGCTTCTCAGGAGTCTCTTCCAGAGAAATATACAACCCCTTCTCCTTGAAAGTCTTCGCGCCGTTGTACAGGAACTGCATGGCGAACGTGGTCTTGCCAGTGCCCGGCCCGCCCGTTAGGAGGATGTGGCGCTTCTCTAGGAAGCCACCCTTCACCATGTCATCAAAACCATCTATGCCAGTCGGAACCTTGCCAATCATTCCATCACCAGACCACAAGACGAGCAGAGACTATTTAAACATTGGGGGCTCCGCTCCCCAAACCAATCGACACAGCAGCACTGCACCCAGTCCTGAATCCTGGATGAGAACGACCCCACAAAAAACCGGCTATTTAAAAAGAAATGAGAACAATTCCTGCATTTGTTTCTATTTACTAACAAAGTGTTTAAACGAGACCTCCTTGTTTAAATTGGCCGGATGATGAGCAATACACATGATACGCATAATCGGAGCCGGCCTGTCCGGACTGGCATGCGCCATCGCACTCAACAAGAACGACATAGAAACAGAACTCCACGAAAAGAGCGACAGGGTAGGCAGCAAATTCCCGACAAGCGTCCACGCAATGCGCGGCCGGATCAACGGCGGGGACACGCTGGAACTGGTCTCTGAGAAAGGCATCGAACTCCGCAACACATTCCCGGTGAAGACCGTGGTGAGGTACACGCCATCGCTGAAGAAGACAGAGGAGAGGAGGGAAGAGCCCGCTTATTACATGCTTCTGAGGGGAGAGGGCGGCGTGGAAGAAGAACTACTCGAGCAAGCAAAAAAGAGCCACGTAGTACTCAGCTCAAAAGAAGATCACGGCGACGTGATAGCCACCGGACCGCGCAGCGTGCTCGCAGTAGGCCTCGGATGTACGTTCAAAGGATCCAACACAGAAAAGGCGCACGTGATCTACAACCAGCAACTCGCGCCAGGAGGCTACATCTGCGTGCTCCCGCACAAAGAGCACACGACAGTCCTGCTCACATGCTACCGCAGGGAATTCTTCGACAGGCTGAACGAACTCATGGAAAAGGCATTCCACGAGATAAAGCCACTGAACGACCTAGTCAATGGGCTGGACTTCGTCAACAGGTTCGGCGGATGCATATCACAGCCACTGAACGGCGAAGTCATCGAAAACCCAAAACTGATCGGAGAAGCAGGAGGGTTCATAGACCCAGCCAGGGGCTTCGGAATGCACTACGCCCTCGTATCCGGAGCGCTTGCCGCCGAAGCGATCACCAAATGCGAGAGCTTCCGGAAACTCGTTGATGAGACTTTTGGGAACTCGCTGTCTCAGGACTCCTTACGCTACTCATCAATCAAGAGGATGACGAACGACGAGTACGAAGCGCTACTTATGGGGAGGGGAAAGAATTCTTGAAAAGGCCGTCCACCTCCTGAGCCTGCTCAGGCCCAGAATACAGCTCTTGTACGTATCATGCATACTGATTGGCATCACCGCGGGCGCTGGGTGGCACGGACTGCTCATGCCGCAAGCATGGGCGGGCATGCTGTGCTACCTCATGTTTGGTGCAGGAGCATACTTCATCAATGCATGGAACGACGTCGAGATAGATAGGGTCAACAAACCCTACCGGGCGAGCGTCAAAGGACTCGTCAGCAGGGATGGCATCCTCACAGCCACATTCTTCTCGTACTTCGCAGCGTTCAGCATCGCATTCCTGCTCGGCCCGGTCGTCTTCGTAATAGGGATAACGGTCGCGTTCCTCAGCGTGGCGTACTCGCTGAAGCCAATCCAGTGGAAAGGACGCGGCGCACTGTGCCCGCTAACGCTCGTGTACACTGACGCAGTAATGATTGTCGGCGGGGCTGCTGCAGTAGGGAACATCAGCCCGCTCGTGATATCCCTCGCGATAGTGCAAGGAGTCATATGCTTTTTCACCGCCTTCGCAAAAGACATCCCGGACCTCGCAGGAGATGTCGAGCAAGGCGTGATGACCCTGGCAGCGAGACTCGGCGTAAAAACATCGAGGCGGATGCTGCTCCCCCTGCCTCTCGCAGCCCTCACATACGTGTTCATACCGAAAGTGTCTGTGCTCGGGCCGGTCCTGTTCGTGGTGTTCCTCGCGGCACTAGAGCCACTGAGGAGGAACGACTACTCGACAGTGTTCAAGCGCGGGGTGCAGGCCACGATAATCGAGAACGCCTTGATAGTAGCCGCGCTGCTCATATGACGCGCTTCGGCCCAACGTGAAGGCCTTCATCCGTTATGAACAACGGATACGAAGCGCCGGTCAGGATCGGCGTGTACCGCATCTTGTAGATGCCCAGCAAGCGCATCGGCTGGTTATCAACTTCCACTAGGGACAAGCTTACCGCGCCATCGCATTCGTAGGACTCCCCATTGCCAGTGTCAAGCGTGTTGTCGAGCGTTTCGCAAATGAGCAGCGTGGACTTAGACCTGTTCCTCAGATGGTGGACGAGCTTGGCTAGGTTCATCCGGTAATCCTGGTGCGTTTCAGCGAAGATAAGAATCTTGTTGAGGTTGTCTATCACGAGGCGATCCACCTTCGGGTAGGACTCGAATATGTTCGCGAAGTAATTGAGATCCACCATGTCCTCAATGCGAATGAAGTCAACAACGAGATTCTTGCCCAAGTGCTTTCTGATACCCTGCAACGACTTGATGCCATCCGACGCCCGGAGAATGCCTTCCGCATCCTCGTTGAGCGTGAGGTACACGCACTTCTCGCCGTCCTGCAGGCCCTGCATCAAGTAATTGAGCGCGAACAGCGTCTTGCCGGTTCCAGCATCCCCGCTCACAAGGATTACCGCGTTCTCGGGAAAGCCCCCGCTGAGCTTAGCGTCCAACAGCCGCATGCCAGATTTAACTCTTTTCATTGTTCCACCTCAGCAACAGGAGAAGGCAGTCTGAACTCATAAAGCCTCACAACCAGGTACTTGTCCTTCCCATAATCCACAACAGTGGTACCCGCCTTCTTCTCAGGCTCCTCGACATTGTACTTCCTCAGGAGCTTCTTGGGGAGAAGTATATGATGACTGTTCCCTATCTTGCTGACAGTCAGCGAGTCACCAAGCGCCTCACCACCTATCGGCAGGAGGATGAAATGCCGGTTGTTCCTCTTGACCCGGTCGTACTCCTCCCGTGAGAGGGAAAGCTTCACATCCGCCCCTGTAGGAGTTAATTCAATCGACTTAAGGCGAGCCATGCCCCCTTCTCACTCAGAGCCCTTATTTAAACTTTTGGCCTAACACTGAAAACGCGAGAAAAGGTTTTTATACCGACGGGTCGTGAAATGAGGAGGCGAATAACATGGGAAAGAGATTAAGCACCGGAATACGAAGCCTTGACAAGCTGCTGAGCGGCGGCTACCCTGAAGGCTCAGTCATAGAAATCTGCGGGGACTCAGGAACCGGCAAAACAACGCTGGGACTGCAGTTCCTGTCACAGGGTTCCGAAAAGAAGGAGAAGGGGGTATACATATCCTTTGAGCAATCCGCCGCGGATGTGCAAGCCACAGCCAAGACATTCAACATGGACATGAAGAACGTGGAAGTCATCCAACTCGCCCCAGACAACTTCGAGGACACGATAGAACGCATCTCCTCGCTCCTGAACCGCTCCAAGGCAACGCGGGCAGTAATCGACTCGGCCACAACCCTCTCGCTCTACGTGACAAAGCCGGAATGGATGACGCGAGGCGCGCTGAGAACGCCAAAACTCACACGCACGCTGTACGTGCCCGGGGAAGGCGATGAAAGGCGTGCGCTTTACAGCCTCACATCCCTCATAAAACAAAGCGGCGTGACAACACTGCTCATCTCCGAGAGAAGGGAAGGGGGATCGAGAACCGCAGAAGAAACCCTGAGATTCCTCGTCGACGGGATTGTCACATTGAGAAGCATGGTCCTCGGAGAGGCTCTGAACCGCGCGCTGGAAGTTAATAAGATGAGATTCACCCCCGTCAAGACTGGATCGCTATCAATTGACTTCGGGAAGAATGGCATAACCATAGTGAAGTGAGATGGGTTCGGACCGAATACTGTCCTGGTTCGTAAAGAACGTGTTGATACCGAACGCCGTTGACTACAACACTCCAGGATTTGTTCAGGAGCGCATAAGCTTCCGATCTAAGGCAGGCATGCCGCTCAGGAACGTCTTGGCTTCGGAAACGGCCTTCGCTAATATAGAGGAATCGTTAGTAGAGCGCTTCGGAGAGGAGGCGAACGACGTCCTTTACAGCGCCGGAAAACTGTTCGGGAAGAGGTACTGCATGCTCGAAGCAGTTCCGAGCAGAGAAAGCAAGCAGAGAGACATCATGTGGACTGCATTCCTCAGGACATTCGAGACAGTGTTCTCAACAAAAATAGAAGACAAGATATGCTGGGACAAGAAGAAGCTCGAGATACACTCCACAGACTCCGTAATATGCAGGAAGAGCGGCATAGGATCACTGTGGATGGAAGGCGCCATAGCCGGCTTCTGGGGCGGCATCTGCGAAGACCCGACAATAGAGGGAGTGCAGTACGAGTGTCAGGGCCGGGGGGATCCCGTGTGCATGAGCGTGTACGCACCGGCCAAAGAGCTCAGCAAGAGATTCAAGTCGTTCCACACATCGAAGGAGAAACCAAAGCCAGTGCCGAAAGCATACCAGAAGATGAACGCAAGCCTCAGCATACCCTCTGAAGCGAGTGCGAACCTCAAGCAGATGATAGACTTCAATGAGATGAGCTATATAGGCGGCGTTCTGCAAGTCGACGGCGAGAGGTTCTTCCCGTTCGAGCTCAGCCTCGTGCACATAATGGAGCTCAAGGTCGGGGAGCGGTTCGGCAGCAAAGGCATCAACGTCATTCGCTCCAGCGCCCGCGCAGCAGGGAAGAAAATCGCGAACAAGCCCCACAGGGTATTGAAGCTCATGAGTGCGCTTGGTTGGGGTATCCCGCAAGAAACAGGTAAGGGAGTGTACTTTCACGGATTCCCTTGGAGCGAGTACTTCAACGGCAGGAGCGTGTTCTTCGAAGGCTTCCTCGAAGGCGCGCTATCAAAGAAACTCTCTTTCAAGTACGACTACTCCTTGGGGTACTTGGGAGTCAACGTCGGGGGACTCTGATGCACGACATCATTGTCGTCGGAGCCGGGCCGGCAGGCTCCTCATGCGCAAGACAACTAGCCAAAAGAGGTATAAAGACCCTGCTTTTGGAGCGCGATTCATTTCCCGGGGAGAAGAACGTCTGCGGAGGACTGCTCACCTCAGCAGACCTGAAAGAGCTGCGGCCGGACGCGCGCATCGTGCAAAGGTATTTAGACGGCTTCATTGTGCACTCACCACTCCACAACAAGATAACGGCAAAGTTCGGGAAGGTCGGAGCAAGCGTGAACAGGAACCAGCTCGACAGCTGGCTCGCAGAACTCGCAGTCTCAGCAGGCGCTGAACTCCGCGTGAACACAACAGCAGAGAGCATTGAGATCGGAAATAGCGGCGTTGTTGTGAAGACGACGAGCGGCGAAGAGCGAGGAGACGCAGTCGTCGTGGCAAGCGGCGCGACATCCCACCTGTCAAGATCGCTGTTCGGCGATATCTTCCCGAAACAAGACATGGCAATGTGCTTCCAGATAGATTACAAACTCAAAGAAGATGAAGGAGAGGACGCGAAATACTTCCATGCGTACTACAGCAAGAGTATAGGCTACGGCCTGGGATGGCTCACTCCTAAAAAGAACGTGGGGACGCTTGGCATAGGGGTGCCGATAATGCAGGGAAACGCAGTCAAAGCGATATTCAAGAACTTCATCGGAGAGTACGAGCCAGTGCTGAGAGAAGTGATAGACATGGATAAGCCCGTCAAGAGAGAGGCGGCCGTAGTCCCGCTCTCAACAGTGCCGAAGAAAGTGTTCAGGGAAAGAGCGCTCGGCATAGGCGACTCAGCAAACCTCGTGAACCCGTTCTCTGGAGACGGAGTGTACTACGCCACGCTCTCTGGGAGGATAGCAGCCGACGTGCTTTCAAACAGGGATTACTCTGAAGAAGCGCTTTCACAGTACCAAGAACGCATAAACGCGGAATGCAAGGAGGCCTTTGACTGCTGCTACGCATTCCAGAAGAGCACGTTCAGCGACCTCGCCACAACAGAGTACATGCTCACCCACGACCACGAAAGCACGCGCACGTTCCTTAGGGATTGGATCTGGGACAAGACAATGACCAAACCAACGCTCTCGGAAAAAGCTGGCATGATGGCAGGCTATGCAAAAGCAAAACTCATGAGCCGGCTGACGGGCATAAGCGTCTGATCACTTGTCCCTAAGGCGGAACCCCTTGGACGATATCTCATAGAAATAATCCTTGTCGCTGGTCTTCGTATCGCGCATCTTCATCACGCGCAAACCCTTCTCAGCATCCAAATGCAGTACGCCATCGCACAAGGATTGGAACGTGTTCTCGGCATCCGGGTGATACGTGCCAAGATCAAGGACGGCGAGCATCACGGAATCATTGGACTTGACGATAGCGATGAGCTCCTGCAAGAAACGCGCGACAGCATCCTCGTCATTGTACAACACCAGCGGCGTCAAAGAACAGAACACCAAAAACGAGCCCTTGGACAGGTGATCCTCAACGACCAGCAGCAGCTTGTTCAGGTTAGCGAGAGAATCTACTTCGGACTTACCCCCGGAAAGCCAGGAATAACAGTCCACGAAATCAATTTCCGTCTTCAGCTTGAGGTCCTTGATCGTCTCCTCCACCTCAGCAGCCGTGTTGTTCGTCAGCACCATGAACTTCTTGGACTTGTCGCTAACAGCAGCCGCCTGCAAGCACATCACGAGCTTGCCAGCGCCAGGCTTCCCCTGCACAAGCACTGCTGACGGCAGAGGCAGGCCTCCGCCGAGCACATCATTCAGCTCCTTGATGCCTGTCTTGAACCGCTCCATATTCAGGACCTTGCGCGCAAACCACTCCAACTTGCACGGCGTTTGCAGCCAAAGTATGTTAAACAACAATTATTTATATACTAAGCGCGTTGTCTGCCTCATGCGGGGGCAGGCTGCCACAGAATTTCTCTTGATACTAGCTTTTTTATTACTTTTGACTCTGCCCGTAGGGTACACGCTCTTCGCACAATCCACTGAATCCTCGCGCATAATCCAAGGAAGACTCGCAGTGCGCACGCTCAAAGAAACAGCAGACTTCGTGTACGCCCAAGGACCGGGCGCGAGAATAGAAGTGGACGTCTTGATACCAGACGGCGTGGACTGGCCGGAGTCGTACATGGGCAAGCCGGGAACAGCAGACCCCACTGTAGAGTACAAGGAAATAAACCTCAGGCTGTACACCTCAGCAGGATACACAGACATATTCGAGCCAGTGGAAGGTGACGTGCGCGGCATATGGCCGGACACCGCCGGGATGTACAGGTTCGTGGTGCGCATGACAGACGACGGCTACGTCCTCATCTCTCCTTACGAACTGACATTCCTCCTTGAACCTGGATCGTACGCAGCAACAATGCAGCCGACAAACACAACGAGCTTCAGCATAACGCTCACCAGCCTCACCACCACAGCACAGACGATAACGCTCGCCGATGCAGGCAGCACAGAAAGCTGGGTGAATCTCTCGGCAACAACAGTGAACCTCGGCGGAGGAGCCAACGAAAGCGTCACAGTCACAATATCAATACCGAACGGCACGGCATCCGGGTACTATACCGGCGAGATAACAGCAGAATCCGACAATGTCACGCAATCGACGTACCTGTACATCACGGTCGCTGGCCAGCAAGACAACCTGTGCATCGGAGACAACTGCGGCATACCACCGTCAACCAACTTCTTCGTCCGCATCCTGGAACCAGAGAACACGACGTACTCGACAGCACCCATAAACCTCACGTTCGAGACAAACGAGTCGTACGAGTGGTGCGGATATGCATTGAACGACGGCGACACCGTGCCTGTCGCAGGCAACACGAGCATACTCGTGGCCGGCGGAGAGTACAAGGTGGAAGTTTTCTGCGTCGGACCGGAAGGCGCGGCAGGCCTCGACACAGAATGGTTCACAGTCAACATGAGCACGCCAGAGCCATGGTGCTTCAACCTAACAGCGTTATCAGCGACAGATCACGACAAGGAGGACGAGCTTGCGGACGTTTTGTACAGCGATAACGTGCGCGCGGACGAAGTCGGCATCCAGTACGGAGTGCTCACGTTCATCGAAGTCGACTTCGCACTCGCCCTCCCGGGCAACTCGAAGGACATAGCGATCCACAGCGTCACGCAATGGATCGAGCACTACGAAGATAGCAACCAAATGGATTTGATAGTTCAGTGGAAGCTCAGCAACGGCTGGGGGGCGACAGTGTGCGCGCTCCCATCGAGATTCCCGAACACGGGAAGCGAAGCAACGGATGTGTGCAGCCTCATTGGATCGGAGGCGATGAGCAACCCGGGCAAGACGGAGAGGCTCAGCACGAGAGTGTTCTATCTCCCACATTCGGCCTCTACCATGAGCGCGTACATGGACTACACGCAGGTGGAAGTGTGCTACGGAGAGGCGATGAAACAACTGAACATCATCTCGCCGCTCAACCAGACATACCCCAGCGGGAGCGTGACATTCAACGTGACCTCGAACGCGTGGATAGACCGCGCGTACTACTCACTGGATGGGGCTGCCAACGTGACCATGAGCAAGGTTTCCAGCAATTACAGTGCTCAGGCATCCCAGGCAGTCAGCGACGGGCCGCACACGGTCGTGTTCTACGCCAACGACACGAACGGGAACTACCTAAGCAACGTGTCGTACTTCAGTGTCGGGGGAGCGGACACGACGCCTCCGGTTATCACCATCGAGTCACCGACCAACAACACATACACAACAAACAACGTGCACGCCAACGCCACCCTCAA
>JAFGGZ010000011.1 GCA_016939415.1 Candidatus Iainarchaeum sp.
AGCACTGCAGTCTCACTTCGAGCAGTGGCTGACGCGACGGGTCTATTTGCCTGACTTTCTCGTCGCAGCCTTCCTTGTGCACCCTGACCTCGGTTTCCGCTTTGTCGACGTACAGGACTGCCTCGCCGTTACTGTCGGTTGTCTTGACTATGTTGAATGATTTCTGGCTCACGGACACTGTCGCGCCTTCCAATGGCTCGCCGCCCGAGCGGACGCTGACTGTGAGCACTGTTTTTGGGAAGACGAGGGATATGAGGATGAATGCAATGACGCCCATCGCCACGATTGCGGAAGCCATGCCCGCCAGCTTTGGGGGTATGTTGTGGTCTTCGAGGAACCAGTACACTCGGGCGTACGCGTCTTTAAGCAGTTTCATTGAATCACGGTGGCGTTTTCCTCGTTCGGAATATTGTTTTCGAGATCTTTTGCCTGAGTGCGGTGCTCTTGTCTATCCATCCCTGGTCTTTCTGTCCTGACGAGAGTCCCAGGGTGTCTTCCGTATCCTCTTTCAGGTGCCTGGCTCTCGCGAGCTGGAGGGCGCGTTCCGTAGTCTCTTCCTGCGTCTCCACCTTTAGCTCTTTCACCTTATTCCCCACTGTTTTCAGCGCGGCTTTCTCGTGGGGCCTGAGTCCTTTCATGAGTGGGTGCGTCTTGTTGTTCTGCATGCGCTATTCGTTGTCGTATGAGTTATTTATACGGAACGGTCGCCGCAACCAATTTATACCCTTTCTGCGTACTCGTATCAATGAAGCATTCGCTTGAGGTCGGCCTCAGTTTTGGCTTGACGTCTGGTATCATCACCACGCTGGGCTTGCTTGTCGGCTTGAGCGCCGGCACTCACTCGCGGCTGGCGGTGGTTGGCGGCGTTCTCACTATCGCGATTGCTGATGCTTTTTCAGATGCGTTAGGCATCCACATATCCGAGGAGAGCGAGGGCAAGCACACGCAGCGCCAGATCTGGGAATCAACGTTTTCCACGTTCGCTTCCAAGTTCTTGTTCGCGTCGACGTTCCTCATACCGCTGATCCTGTTGGATCTCTCTTCAGCGGTCTTGGCGAGCGTTGCGTGGGGGCTGTTTGCGATAATCGCTGTGAGTTACTTCATAGCGAAGAGAGAGAACGAGAACCCGCTGAAGGTCATATTCGAGCACGTCCTGGTCACGGTCGTGGTCATTGCTGTCACCAACTATGTCGGTCAATGGATTGCCATAGCCCTTGCCTAGCGCCGGACCGCAATCTTTTTTAATGAGGTGTCGCCCCAAATAAAACACATACAACGAGAAGGATGTGTTTAATCTCGTTCTAAGGTGAACTAGATATGTATAAGTCAATCTATGCTTTCGATGACAAGGAGATACAGAAGCTTCGCGATAAAAAAGAAGACCGGAACATACTGGGAGGCAAGGGTGCGGGTCTCGCTGACATGACCAGGGCCGGCCTGCCTGTACCGCCGGGTTTCACTATAACCACAGAAGAGTGCACTGAGTACACAAAGAATGGCGTGCTGCAAGAGGATCTCAAGAACGAGGTCCGCGAGCACATGAAAAAGCTCGAGAAGAAGTCGGGCAAGCAGTTAGGCGGCAAGGAAAACCCGCTGCTCCTATCCGTCCGTTCTGGCGCAAGGGTTTCGATGCCTGGCATGATGGACACTGTTCTCAACCTCGGCTTGAACGATGACACTGTGAAGGCGCTGGCGAAGGCGACGAAGAACGAGCGCTTCGCCTATGACTGCTACCGCAGGTTCGTCCAGATGTTCGGCGACGTCGTCCTGGGAGTGGAGCACGCGAAGTTCGAGAAGCTGCTCGCAGCCAAGCGAAACAAGCACAAGGCGAAGTACGATTCCGAGGTGCCTGCAGACGGGCTGAAAGAGCTCGTGAATGAGTACAAGGACCTGGTGAAAGCGGAGACAGGCGGCTCGTTTCCGGAAGATCCTTACAACCAACTGTTCCTCTCGATCGAGGCCGTGTTCAAGTCTTGGGACACGCGCCGCGCCCAAGTGTACAGGGAGGCCAACGGCATCCCGGATGACTGGGGCACCGCCGTCAATGTCATGATGATGGCGTACGGCAACATGGGCGGGGACTCCGGCACTGGCGTTGCATTCACACGCGACCCGTCCACTGGCGAGAACATTCTTTACGGCGAGTACCTCGTGAATGCCCAAGGCGAGGATGTTGTCGCCGGCATCCGCACGCCCAAGCACATAAGCAAGCTGAAGGAAGACATGCCTGAGGTGTTCGAGCAATTCGTCAAGGTGGCTGCACTCCTGGAGAAGCACTACTGCGACATGCAGGACATGGAGTTCACTGTCGAGAAAGGCAAGCTGTACATGCTCCAGACAAGGAGCGGCAAGCGCACGGCCGCAGCAGCAATCAAGATCGCGGCGGACATGGTGCGCGAAGGCCTCATTACGAAGGAGGAGGCGGTCATGCGCATCACGCCGGCGAACATCGACATGCTACTGCACCCAAACATCGACCCGAAGGCCAAGCTGACCGCGATTGCGAAGGGCTTGCCTGCCTCGCCCGGCGCCGGGTTCGGCAGGGTGTCTTTCAGCGCGGACGATGCAGTGGAGATGTCCGAGGATGGGAAGGTTGTCCTGGTTGCAGAAGAGACGACTCCGGATGACCTGCATGGCATGATCGCTGCTCAAGCGATTCTCACGAGCCGCGGCGGCATGACATGCCACGCTGCAGTGGTTGCCCGTGGCATGGGCAAGCCCACCATCGTTGGCTGCGAAGCCATCCACATCAATGGCGAAGAGAAGTACTTCAAGGTCGGTGATGTCATCGTGCGTGAGGGCGAGACGATCACTGTCGATGGCACGACTGGCAATGTTATCATTGGAGAGGTGCCGCTCATCGAGCCGGAACTCAACGAGGATGCGAAGACCATCCTGGGATATGCTGATGGCATACGGCGCCTCGGAGTCCGGGCGAACGCGGACACGCCGGTTGACTCGTTGAACTCGGTGGAGTTCGGCGCAGAAGGAATCGGCTTGTGCCGCACAGAGCACATGTTCTTGGGCGACCGCGTGCAGGTCGTGCAGAAGATGATCCTGGCTGAGACTGACGCTGACAGGAACAAGGCCTTGGAGGCGTTGAAGCCACTGCAGAAGCAGGACTACCTCGAGATGTTCGAGGCGATGAACGGGAAGCCCGTAATCGTTCGCTTGTTGGACCCTCCCTTGCACGAGTTCCTGCCGAGTCTCGAGGACCTGCTGGTGGAGGTCACTGAATTGAGGTGCAAGGACCCGAACAACCCCTCGCTCAAGGACAAGGAGAGGATGCTTGAGAAGGTGCGTTACTTGCACGAGAGCAACCCGATGCTCGGTCACAGGGGCTGCCGCCTGGCGATCACGTTCCCCGACATTTACAGGATGCAGGTGGAAGCGATTTACGAGGCTGCAGCAGAGCTCAAGAAGAAGGGCTTGAACCCGATGCCGAAGGTCATGATCCCCCTCGTTGTGCACGAGAACGAGTTGATTCGTCTCGTGAGCTCCTTGAAGAAGGTCGCTGAGAAGATTGTTGAGGAGCGGGATGTTGAACTGAAGATCTCGTTCGGTACCATGATAGAGATCCCGAGGGCTGCCTTGACTGCGGATGAGATAGCAAAGTCAGCTGACTTCTTCAGCTTCGGAACGAATGACTTGACGCAGACGACGTACGGCTTCAGCCGCGATGACGCTGAGGGCAAGTTCTTGCAAGCGTACATGCAGGAAGAGGTTCTTGAAGTCAATCCGTTCGAGGTCCTGGACAGGAAAGGCGTCGGTCAGTTGGTCAAGATGGCTGTTGAGCTAGGCAAGAAGTCGAACCCCAAGCTGGAGATTGGCGTGTGCGGCGAGACTGGCGGCGAGCCGAACAGCATCGAGTTCTACGACGAGATCGGTTTGGATTACGTTTCGTGCAGTCCGTACCGCGTTCCGGTGGCTCGTTTGGCTGCAGCTCAGGCTGCGATAAAGAACAAGAAGAAGTGAGGGGGCAACCCTTCACTTCCCCTTATTTTTTATACTCCCTATTCTTATCCATTCATATGCTACCTCTCGCTGCGAGCATAGGCTTCAAGCAGTTGTACCGCGCTGTTAACCCCTTCGCGCGGAAGCGGTACAAGGGCGATGCTGAAAGCATCTGCGAGCAGGTCGTGAACGATTGCTGGAAGGGAGGGTATTTTCTGGGGAGTGCAGGTCATTACTCCCAGTTCTGGGCGCGCGATTTCGGCTTGTGCGCCGAGGCTTTGTACGATTTGGGTTGGAAGCAGGAGTGTCACGAGACTCTGAGCAATGCGCTCAAGGTTTTCGAGAAGGGGGGTTTGGCGTCGACGATCATCGCCGGCAGGCCCGTGAACATCGGGTATTATTGTCCTGATTCCTTGGCATGGCTCGCGCATGCAGTGCGGGTCACTAAATATGATGCTTCGGGCTTCAGCGAGTTTTTCAGGTGGCACGCGAATGAGTATTTCGCGTCTGTTTTGGATAGGGCGGGCTTGATTCGTTCGGACAGGCCGTTCTCTGCGATAAAGGGGGGTTACGAGCGTGAGTCCCTGCTGTACAACAATGTCATGACTGCCATGCTGTCTGATGACTTGACTGCGCTCGGTTTCCGGAACCCGTTCGAGCATATTGATTTCAGGAGCTTGATCAGCAATCGCTTTTGGACTGGTGATTCTTTCAGGAATGATCTGGCGCGTTGGGAAACGACCGGAGACGCGAACATCTTCCCGTACTGGTGCGGCGTTGAGCAGAGCCAGGGCATGCTTGAGCGCAGCCTTGAAGTGATTCGGGGCTTGGAGTTGGACAAGCCTTTCCCTCTCATGTACAAGCGCGGCCGCACGTCGTACCAGGTGAACACTGCTTGGACTAACCTCGGCCCCGTTTACATGGAGTTGGTTGGTCGCGTGGATAGGGAGCTGCAGTCCAAGTACATGCGCCAGTACGAGGAATTGATCGAGTGGCATGGCAATTACTTGGAGTGCTTTGATGCGTTCGGCCGCCCGTTCTGGCGGTTCTACGCCGCGGATGAGGGCATGCTGTGGGCTGCGAACTTCCTGAAACTCTTGAAGGGGATTTGAATGGGAATAAACGTTGAGTTCAACCCTGACCTGGCGCTGAGGGACTACGGAGAGTTCCGCGCAGGCAGAAGAAAGGAAGAGGAGTGCATCCCCGATCCTTTGGAGGTTGGGAAGACGTACGCGTTCTTGAAAAAGGGTTTTCGCAATTACTGGTTTTTCGGTGAGATCCCCCTCTTGGAAACGGAGGGTGAGGGCCGCTTGTCTCGACCGAAAGCAAGCATCGTGCTCTTGGAGGCAACGCACTTCCTTCTTGATGGCGAGGCGCATACAAAAGGGAAGTACAAAGTGGTTGAGGTCTTTGATGACGGTGGGATCCACTTCGAGGCATTTGATAGGGTTAAGTGAGAGACCTCTTCTCGAAGTCCCACGCATCGTATGAAGGGTACTCGACGACGTGCCACGCTTTCAGGCTGTGCTTCTTCGCGATGTGCCTCGCTCTGGAGTCGGTGGTTTCGATGCGCTTCTTCTTCTTGTTGAAGAACACTTTCTCCTCCTTCGCTATCGATTGGTTGGCTCCGTCGACCACGCCGTACTCCAAAAAGCCCAGTTCATCCACGCTCTGCCACGGCTTCCTGATAGTCTCTGCCCTTCTCTTCAGCCTGTTCGCCAACTGGAGCCTGTGCTTGGTGCGCACTGAGCAGAAGTGCGTGTCAACGCCTTTCCCCGCAGCATAACGCAGGGTTTTCATCGCTAGTCCTTTCGAGCCCTTGACGGCGTTCGTGTTCGGGTCATGCTTGAAGCCCTGAGCCAGCAGTCCCTCGTAGTTCGAGTCGCTGAACTCGAGTTCGTTCAGGTTCAGGAAAAAGCCGTTGTCCGCGCAGATGCCCACTGCCTTCCTCAGCGCCGAATCCTCTCCGGGAATGACCGGCACTTCGATGCCTACGCGCATGCCTGAGCCAAGCGCCTTCACGGCATTGTTCGGGTCATGGAAGCGGATCTCGTCCAGCCCAGCGTCGCGCAGCGTTTTCAATGCCTTGGGCGTGACAAGATCCCCCCACGTGTACAAGTGCGCGTAAAACTCCGGGCCGAAGGTTTTCTTGAACAGCTTTATGTACTGCGCCACGCGGTTGAGTACAAGCAGAGGTTCTCCCCCTGTTATCCCCATACCTTTCGCCCGCATCTCCCTGGCTTCTTGCAGCGCGTCGGTCGCGTGCTTAATCGGCCGCTCGTTCGCGTACACCACATCCTTGCCCGCGCGCTTGTCGCTGATCGGACAGTACCAGCACTTCTTGTTGCATCTGCCTGTGATGAACAGGACGAGTTCAGCGCCTTGCCAGCACTGCCTGCAAGCCTTGCTCAGCCGGCCAGCGTAAGCAGAGCCGAACTCGTTCGTTTTCATTTCATCCTCTCTTCAATGCCTCTCACCAGCCAGTCAGGGGCATCGACGCCGGAGTAGTATCCGTGAATCTCCTGCAAGTGCTTCTGCGGGTTCCTGAACCTGTCTCCCCAGTCCCAGATGGCGCACTTCATGTACGGCGCGAACCCTCCGAGCCGCTCGAAGAATTGCGCCATTGCGCTGGGCTCGTATTCAGCTCCGTTCCACAGCAGGTCCGTGCCGTTCTCGTGCAGGCGGAACATGGCGTTAGAGTAATACATCTCTATGTCTGCATCCAGTGTCCTCAGCCTCTCCATGCCCTGTTTCGCGCCGGCTATGGTGAACACCACGAACTTGTTGATGTCGATGTTGCTCTCCTTTGCGTAATCGATCACGTACGTGATGACGTGTTCAAGGGAAACGCCGGTCGCGATCGTGTCTCCTATGATGATTGTCTGGCCGGAGCGCAGATCTGACAGGTTCTGGCGTGAGAGCCGGGCTGTCCACTTGCCATCGAGTTTGCGTTTCGAGTCTATCTCCAAGTGCGCGGGCCTCTGGCCATGCACTGCCTCGTACGCGTCGCTGAGGCGGTAGTGCTTGCCTCCCTCGAGTATGACGAGCTCGGCAGGGTCTTTGAATGCCCTGGTTTCGAGGAACTCTTTGCAGGACTGCAAGGCTTTTTCCTCGAGTTCATCCCCGACGAGGTATGGTTGGCATGCTATGTCGAGTGCTTGTGCGTTGAAAACGATTTCTGCTTTCATGGGCACACCCCATATGTTTTTATGGTGGCTGCGCTTAAAACGCTTGCGGGTGAAGCTATGCTGAGGAAGAAAGGGTTGTGCGACACGCATGCTGGGGTATATATCCTGGCCGCGATCATTGCGGTGATTGTTCTGGGAGCGGTCGCTGTCATGGCCGCGCTGTTCATGCTCGGTATGGCCGATTATGGCAATGTCGCCACGGTCCCTCTGAAGGGCAGCATAGAGAGCGAGTCCTACGAGTCGTATTTCGGGTTTTCAGTGGGTGCCCGTGATGTCATCAAGCTCATCAGGGAGGCTGATGATGACCCGATGGTTTCGTCAATCCTTTTGGACATCAATTCCGGCGGTGGCAGCGTTGTGGCCAGCAAGGAGATCGCGCGTGCTGTTCGAGAAGCGGAGAAGCCGGTGGTCGCGTATGTAGGGGATGTTGGAGCTTCAGGCGCTTACTACGTCGCCGCGGCAGCGGATGAGATTGTCGCGGATGAGGATTCCCTGACAGGCAGCATCGGAGTCATCGCCCAGGTTGATAATTATCAGGGCTTGATGGAGAAGATTGGATACAACACCACCATCATCTATGAAGGAGAGTTCAAGGCGATGGGTTCCCCTTTCAAGGAACTCACAGACACGGAGGAGTCCATGCTGCGAGGCATTGTGCAGGATGCGTTCCAGAACTTCAAGCGCAACGTGCTCTTGTTCCGGGAAGGCAGGATAACTGCGGCGGCACTGGATTCTGTTGCTGACGGCCGCGTGATAAATGGCCGCGCTGCGCTTGCTGTGGGGCTCGTTGATTATGTCGGTTCGAGGGACTTGGCTTTGGAGCGGTGCAAGGCCCTTGGCGGTATCGAAGGCGAGCCCGTCGAGCGCGAGTTCGTCAAGCACCCTTCGCCGTTCTCCGAGATGTTCACTGTCATGGGCAGGGCGTTCGCTGAAGGCGTTTTTTCCTCTGCTTCCGAGCGTTCTGGGGTGAGGGCGTGAACCGTGACGTGTTCAGGCTGGTGTATGCCTTTGCGCAGGGCTTTGTCTTGACTGCATTGATAATGCTGGCCATGCAAGTGTTGGTGCCCGTGTTCGGCTTTCACTATGCGGTCGGCTGGCGTTTCGGCTTGGAGTTGAGCGGCGAGTCCTCGAATGTGCTGTATTTATCCTTCCTCACACCTTTCATCATCGGCGCTGTGTTCGTGATTGCGCAGGCTGTTGAGGATTACAGGTCCTCTGCCAAGAAGCGGTACGAATCTTTGCTGAAATCCGAGGACACACGCGAGTTCATGACTGTGATGGTGCGGGCGTTGCTTGGCATGGCTCTCGGCTTCGTGATAAGCATGTTCTTGTCCACGTACTTGCTGCGCGTGGAAGGCATCTCTTCGCTGCCGTTCGTGTTCGATGTCATGCGCGGGGGAGCGGTGCGTGTTCACTCCGCCATAATCTCGCTCACTACGCTGTTGGGTCTTTTGTACGGGCTTTTGAGCCTGACTGCCAGCAGGAAGCGCAGGAAGCGCATGCCCGGCGCTGTCGCGCGGCTGAAGGGTTCTGGCACGCTGTACAAGCGCTTGAAGAAGTAGTCTCGGCACGCTTCACCCAACCTTGTTTTTATTCTCGGTTGCGCATAACCTATTGCGGGGTGTGGTTTCATCTGGGATGCTGATGAATTGTCTCAGGCAGCGAAGTACCCATTCTCTTCGAAGACGAAGGAGATTGTGCGATGGCTGCGTTTCGACTTGTCAAACCTAGATCCATCCGTGCTTGAGAGGGCGAAGCAGCGCGCCGTGACAGGCATAAACTCCGGCGCGGTCTCGCCTGAAACGTCTTCTCGCAACCAGAAGTTCCTCCTCACGGAGATCCTGTCATACCCTGTGGCCAAGATCCTTGTCGGCTTGACTAAGGATCGGGTGCTCATGAAGCGTTACGCCCGCGCCGAGGCCAGGTCTGTTAAGAAGTTCTTGTACAACGAGCCCGCGGACTTTGTGCAGTCGCTTGCTGTAGACGTGGGTGTCGGCCTTGACGGGAACACAGTATCTTTCGTGGAGTACGCGAATGCCGCGCCTTCCAGCGAGGAGTACAAGCTCGTGAACATGCCTTTGGTCGCAGGCAGGGTTGCTCTGCGCGGCGATGCGTTGGTTGAGGTCGTTTCCGAGACGCTGAGGAATCAGATACTGAATGACTTGGAGCGGCGCGTCGAGGTGCCGGACATTTACTCGACGTTCGCCAGCGAGATGCGCGCGGAGGTGAGCAAGGAGGTTTCGCCCGCGGCAGTGCCGCTCGGGCCCGTGGAGTCCGGGGCGTTCCCGCCGTGCATACAAGCCTTGATCAGCGAGGCCCGCAGCGGTCAGCCAATGGCGCACACGCCGCGCTTCGTCCTCGCAACGTTCCTCGCGAACACGGGCATGTCGACTGACGAGATTGTTGATGTTTACAGGAACACTCCCAACTTCGACGAGAAGAAGACGAAGTACTACGTGGAGTACAACCTCGGGAAGCGCGGGAGTAATGTGAAGTACACGCCGCCGGCTTGCGAGAAAATGGTTTTTTACGGGTTGTGCGGGGGCAAGGACGCGCTGTGCCAGCGCATCAAGCATCCGTTATCATACTACAAGGCGAGGAAGGGGGTGAGGGTTTGAAGGCGTTTATCCAGCAGCGCATTGGCGGGCATTACGCAGCGCATCCCGTGCAGGCTCCCTTGAGCATCGAGCGCAGGGAGTTCGGTGCGGGCGTTGACCAAAAGATTGACTTCCGCCATCTGTCATTCAGGGATGAGCGTGCGCTGAACACGTACGTGAAGACGTTCAGCCCGCTGTACCTTTCGTATTCTGCTGCTTACTATCAGTATCCTGAGGGCCGGCCTATGCCGCGGAAGGGCTGGAGGGGTGCGGATCTCGTGTTCGACTTGGACGCGGATGAGTACGAGAACCCTTGCGAGCACGACTCGAAGTTCGTGTGCGAAGTGTGCATGAGTCGCGTGAAGGAGGAGCTCGTGAAGCTCGTGGAGGGTTTCCTCATTCCAGATTTCGGATTCGCCCGCGGGGAGCTGAGTATTAATTTCTCAGGAAATCGCGGGTACCACGTGCACGTGCGCAGCGAGCATGTGCGGCAGTTATCGCAGAGGGGAAGGAGGGAGCTCTTGGACTACATTTATGCTTCCGGGCTTTCTTCGAGGGCAGTGGGTTTCCGGCGCGTGGATAAGTCAATGCGCGGCCCGTCGCCTGGTGATGCGGGTTGGGGAGGTCGCGTGGCCCGGCTGTTCAAGAGCATGGTGGAGGCGGGTGATGCCGGGGCTTTGGCGCGCGCGATGGGCGTAAGCTTAAAAACGAGCTCGAAGATAATCAACAGCAGGGAAAGCGTTGTCGCTGGCCTGGAGCAGGGTTCGTGGGACCAGGTGCCCATCAGCGAGAAGACGTGGGACAAGGCCGTGAGGCTTTTCGCTTCGGGTGTTTCGGCTGAGGTGGACAAGAACGTTACGATGGACGTGTCGAGGTTGATGCGTCTGCCGACCAGCATTCACGGTGGCACTGGTTTCGAAGCTTGTCACGTGAAGAGTCTGGACGCGTTCGACCCGTTCCGGGATCCAGTGGTCCTCGGTGATGAAGTGTTCTCGTGCGTGGCGTTGAAGGATGCTGAGTTCCTGCTGAAGGACCAGACATTCTCGCTGGGAGCTGGCCGGAAGGCGGATCTCCCTGAGTTCGCCGCTGTTTTCGCTGCGGCAAAGGGCTTGGTGACTGTTGATGGATTTTGAAGAGATTCGTGGGGTGCAGAGGAAGGAGAAGAGTGTTTCGGGGATTGTTGAAGTCAGTGGGTCGTATTACTCTGACCTTGCGGGTTTCATAAAGTCCGGCACTGACGAGTACAAGCGTACTAGTGACTCCTCGAGGTTCAGGGCGCTGGACAACGTCATAAAGCTGGCGAGGGATGTTTTTGACAAGCGCGAGCAGAAGATTGTCATGAAGGCTTTGCGCAGTGTCCGCACTGGCGACATTGATGACGGCCATATGACGCCTGAGGAAAAGGTTTTATTCCGTAGCCTGGTGAACTCGCTGAAATCACATCAAGAGTTCTTCAACCGCGTTGTGCTGGGGGAGTACGCGCCTCCAGAGGAAGTAATGCTTTTAAATGGAGGGGGGAATAACATAGTGCTCGTGCGTGTGCGCAGCAAGATCCCTCAATTTGTGGGTGATGACAGCGCCGAGTACGGGCCTTTTGAAGTTAGCGACGTGGTCAAACTTCCGCGCAAGGACGCAGAGCTTCTTTCGCAACAAAACCTCGTCGAGATTATGTAATGTTCACGAAGGGTGATTTCTGATGAAGATGCCTGAAGAGATAATGGTTTATTGCCCGTTTTGCAAGAAGCGGTCCAAGCACAAGGTGAAGGTCTACAAGAAGGGTAAGACCCGCAGCGTGGCCCGCGGGCAGAAGCGGCACGAAGAGAAGGGAAGGGGATACACGAGCAAAATCGCCGGAAAGGTGACTGTTTACAAGCAGGCCAAGAACCCGACGGTCATGCTAACATGTTCTGTTTGCAAGAAAAAGCATCCCAAGACGATCGGCACGAGGACGAAGAAGGTCTTGGAGCTAAAGAAGGTGTGATTCAGATGATGCCGAAATCCAAGTTCCTTGAAGTTGAGTGCCCGGAGTGCGGAAACAAGCAGGTAGTCTTCGGCTCTTCATCCACTGAAGTGAAGTGCAGCAAGTGCAACTTCATGCTGGTCGCGCCGAAGGGCGGCAAGTCCGCTGTCAAGGGCAAGATCGTGAAGGTTCTCACATGATAAAAGAGGATTACCCGCGCAAGGGAGAGCTTGTGGTATGCGTTGTCAAGTCCATAAAGAATTATGGCTCTTTCGTTGACCTGCCGGAGTACAACAAGGAGGGCTTCATCCACGTCTCGCAAGTCTCTTCCGGGTGGGTGAAGAACATCCGTTCCCACATCAGCGAGGGCCAGATACTTGTCGCTTCTGTCACGCGCGTTGACATGTCAAAGAACCTGATCGACTTGTCGAGGAGAGGGGTTTCCCAATCCCAGGAAAAGCGAAGGCTTGCGCAATGGAAGCGGAACAAGCGTGGTGACAAGCTTCTCGCGCACATCGCCAAGACGCTGGGCTCGGACCTGAACGTAGCATACGAAACTGTGGGCTGGAAGCTGCAGAAAGAGTTCGGCGAAATCTACGCGGCTTTCGAGGCTGCGAGCGCTGATGGGGATACTGCTTTCGAGGGAATGGATCTTCCGAAGGAGTGGGTTGACTCCATTGTCAGCACTGCCAAGGAAAAGGTCACGCCTCCATCCGTTATTATCCGCGGAAAGCTCAAGATGGTGTTCTACAACGAGGATGGACTGGCACTCATCAAAAACGTTGCCAGGATCGCCGCAAAGTGCGGCGTCTCGTTCTGTTACAGCGGTGCTGGCGAGTACTGCATGTCTGTCACCGCTCCCGACTACCTCAAGGCGGAAAAGGTTTTAAAGGATTGCCTGAGTCAAATCGAGTCAGAGGCGAAGAAGGCGCGCGCGGATTTTTCGTTCGAGCGTGATCCGAAGTGAAGAAGCTGCGCCAGTGCTTGAAGTGCGGTGAATACACTCTAGATGATTCGTGCCCGCTATGCGGCGTGGCGACTTCCTCGCCTTACGCGCCCAAGTTCTCTCCTGAGGACAGGTACGGCGAGTACCGGCGGAAGGCCAAGGGGTTGAAACAATGAACGAAACGTATGTGGTTGTGGACAAGGAGATCAAGCTAAACAAGCCCGTCCTGATTGAGGGTCTTCCGGGCCTCGGTCTCGTCGGCAAGATCGCGGCTGATTACATGATCTCCGAGCTCGGCGCGAAGAAGTTCGCGGAGATGTACTCCCCGTTCTTTCCTCCGCAGGTAGTCATCCAGCCGGATGGCACCGTGCGCATGATGCGCAACGAGTTTTATTACTGGCACAACGATGACAAGTCCAAGAGCGACTTATTGTTCATTGTCGGCGATCACCAGGGAAACACTCCGGAGTCCCACTACGAGCTTGTCTCGAAGACTGTTGATGTCGCTGAGATGCTCGGCGCGAAGCTGGTTTACACGCTCGGCGGCTTTGCTACGGGGCGCCTGCCGAAGAAACCCAAGGTGTTCGGCGCGGTCACGGACAAGTCCATGATCCGCTCGCTGAAGTCTGCCGGCGTGAGCTTCGAGCGCAGCGGCGTCGCCATTGTGGGCGCGGCCGGACTGCTGCTGGGAGAGAGTTCGCTGCGCGGCATGAAAGGCGCTTGCTTGATGGGCGAGACGCACGGCCAGATCATCGATGCGCGCGCTGCCAAGAGCGTGCTCCTTGTCCTCCAGAACCTGCTTGATCTGAAGCTTGACCTTGGTGGTCTGGAGAAGCGTGCGAAAGAAACTGAGCAGATGATTGAGCGCGCTGAGAAGGCGAAGGAGCAACAGCAAGTGCTGCAGTCCCTGCCGGCACCCGGAGAGGGGCCGACGTACATCAGGTGAAGTTGGCGATGTTCGCTGACCTCCACATACACGGGTTCGATTCAATATGTTTAAATAGAGGTATATCCTATATTATGTATGAAGGAGGGTTGGGAACGTGGGCTCAATTTCTCGCAAGTGAACTACAAAATACTTGATAAAAACTCTTTTGAAGCCTATCTTCGCAGTGATTTGAGGTGTACCATACCCCGTGAAATTCTTGAGACCTTTGATATATCGAAGCTAAAAAGCCCCGTTGCACTTGTCGCGATTCGGGACACTCGGTCTAACGAGGAAGTTCTTCGTATAAAAAAGATTTACAAATCGTCAAACAGTTATACTATATCACTAAAAGCGGAAAGACGATTACATAAGCCAACCATTGAACTTATCGAAATAAAATCCGAAGAATCTATACTCAGCAGATCAACTTTTCCCGATTCACCGCTTAGTTACTTGCCTTCTCACACTGCGGGTGGGACACCAATCTATTCTTTTGCTTTTGGTAAGAAACTAGTGGTTGGTGGCTACTACAAAAAAGACCTTTTATTTGAAAACATACTAAAGTTCAATGACGATATACTTTCTGCTTTAGGACTTTACTTCGCAGAAGGAGGAAAGACAGCGGCATCTTTCACCAATTCATGGCCAGATGCCATCAACTGCGTACTCTCCTTCATCGAGAAACAGATGAGTATTGATAGAGAGGATGTAAAAGCCACAATTTACTGCAACCCGTCTTTGAAAGACAAACAGAAAAAATTAGAGGAATTCTGGTCATCAAAGACGGGCATCTCCAATTTTGCGCCAAAACTACATTTCGGCAAGAATTCGACCTCACCGCAAGGAACCCTGGAGCTCTATTTTTGCAGTGAAGTTGTCAAGG
This sequence comes from Candidatus Iainarchaeum sp., assembly GCA_016939415.1. GTDB lineage: Archaea > B1Sed10-29 > B1Sed10-29 > WALL01 > WALL01 > JAFGGZ01. The sequence continues at coordinate 14,457 of JAFGGZ010000011.1, forward strand.
AGTTTTTGGTCTCCCTTATGGATTCGCTTCCAGGCATGACTGTCCCCAAAGGCGCTCTTTTGGACGGGGTCCTCTCAGGGGACGGGAGCCCGATACAATCTACCAAATATTCAATAGTTCACCAACTGCCCGTTGACAGAAAGAATCCAAAAAACGAGAGATTCATCAAATGGCTTTTTGCCGACTTTAAGGCCAAAAAGGTTACACCCTCCAAATTCAATATTTATGCCCCTTGGGAACAGAACAAGCGACTGCTTTTTGACGGGGCCTATACCTTTAATACTATAAACCAGCTAAGGTTTGCAAAGAGATTCTTGGGGCTGCCGAAAACGCAACTGAATATCGAAGGCGATAGGCAACTCAAGAATTTCAGATCAAAGGATTATCCAGCAATGCTGCGTTCATTGCTGGACCACTACAGGCAGTTGGTCGACCTTGAGCTATGTAACCATGTAAGGGCAGAAAGGCGATTAAATGAGTTTAGTATACGCTGACTTGCATATCCACAGCAGGTTCTCCAGAGGGACATCGAACTCCCTCGATCTCCGCAATCTCGAAAAATACGCAAGGATGAAAGGCTTAAACGTGCTCGGCTCTTCGGATTTTACCCATCCGGAATGGTTGGCGGAGTTGAAACAAAATCTTACACAAGAGCAGGATGGGATTTACCAAACAAAAACCGGATTCGACTTTCTGCTCTCAACAGAGCTTTCCCTGATTTATTCGCAAGGGGGAAAGACCAGAAAAATTCATCACGTTGTTCTAGCGCCTTCGTTTGAAGTCGTCGACCAGATCAACGAAGAGTTGGACAAGTGGGGCAGGAGGGATTATGACGGCCGCCCGATTTTCGGGAAGTCTTCAATTGAGTTTGTGGACACCTTCATGTCAATATCCAGGAACATTGAGATAATCCCTGCCCATGCCTGGACCCCGTATTTCGGAATATTCGGATCAATGTCCGGGTTTGACAGTTTGGAAGAATGCTTTGAAGAGAAAACAAAATACATCCACGCAATCGAAACTGGTTTAAGTAGCGACCCCGCCATGAATTGGAGGCTTTCTGAGTTGGATGGCACCACCTTGCTTTCCTTTTCAGATGCGCATTCTTATTGGCCCTGGAGGCTTGGCCGGGAGTGTACGGTTTTCGATTTGAAAGAAGCCAGTTATACTAACATCATCAATGCAATCCGAAAAAAGAAACTCCACTCAACGATAGAGTATTTCCCGGAACAGGGAAAGTATCACTGGGACGGCCACCGAAATTGCGGAGTCTCTTTTTCCCCAAAGGAGACACGTAAGCACAAGGGGATTTGCCCGGTATGCCGCCGCCCGCTTACTCTGGGAGTTGAATACAGGGTAGAAGAACTTGCTGACAGGCCGCAAGAAGTTGTTCCGGATAACGCAATTCCTTTCAAGAAGTTAGTTCCCCTTTCCGAATTGCTTGCCGGAGTCCTAAAAAAAGGCGTGGCGACTAACACAGTGTGGGAGGAATACAACAAATTGCTGTCACTTGGCAGCGAGTTTGATGTGCTGTTGAATGCCCTTCCTTCGCAACTTGCTGAAGTTACTGGCAGGAAAATTGTAAACGCCATAATGCGCAACCGCGAGGGCAAAATCAAGATTCAGCCAGGATATGACGGAGTATACGGTGTGCCACTATTCGGCGGAGAAGCCCCTACAGAAAAGCCACAACCCAAACCTTCACAGAAGAAGCTCGGTGACTACTGATGCTGATAAACGGTCTTGAGTGCTCGCTGCACGAGCCTGCCGAGGCGATGGGTAGCATTCTCATGATTACGGGCTTCATGAGCACGAAGGATAGTGAGCACAGGATTCGCAGGTCGCGCGCGTTCTGCGATGCGGGTTTTCGCGTGCTGCGTTGGACGTACAGGGACAGAGAGAACAAGACGCTTTCCCGCGACTTGGCGGACGCCATCTCGCTCATCAATACTCTTCCTGAACCTGTTTTCTTGTTCGGAGAGAGCTGGGGCGGGCTTGTTGCGCTTCATGCTGCTGGCCACGAGAAGGTGAAGGCGATCGCACTTCGCTCTCCTGTCGTTGACACGAATTTCTTCGCCAACGAGTATACGAAGGAGCCTTTAAGCCAACGATTGAGAGAGGATTTGAAAAGTTATGATACGTACAAGGCTTGCTCTGCGCTCGCCAAGCCCGCTCTCCTGCTCATCGGCGCTCGCGACACGGTGTGCCTGCCTGAGTTCGCGCGGAAGGCTTTTGGCTTGATTTCTGCGGAGAAGCGGTTGGTCGAGTTTGACGCTGGCCATGACTGGCCTTCAGGCGAGTTCTTCGAGAATACGACTGCTGCTGCAATGGAATGGTTCGAGAAGCGATTAGGATAGGGTTGTGTTATGTTCAAGGTTTATGTTTTTGATGTTGATGGGACGCTCATTGACTCAGTGCCTGCAAAGACAAGAATCTTCGGTGAACTGATGCGTGACGTTTATGGCTTAGACGCTTCTATCGCTTCCCG
>JAFGGZ010000012.1 GCA_016939415.1 Candidatus Iainarchaeum sp.
GAGCGTTAGCGAGCGAGTGCGTGTTTGCAGAACACGCAACGTTATATTTCCCCAGGCTTTTTCCGCTCTAAAAGCGGAAAAAGGCTGCTTTGCATTTCCCCAGGCTTTTTCGGGCCTAAAGCCCGAAAAAGGCTGCATCAAGCTTTTAAACCCTGTTCGTGATAATGCAAGGCATGGAACTCACTGAATCACAGCGAATGCTATTCTCCTTGTTCGCACTCTTCCTCCTCGTGCAAAGCGTCGGCATCTACCTCGGGTCAAAACTCATAACCGTTCCTGAGATAGTGCCTGAGACCAGCGCTGCAGCCGGCGGGTTCGTGTTCGCGTACATACTCGTCGCTACAGGAGTTATACTCCTCGTAATCCGCTTCTGGCCCGCATTCCTCAAAGTCATGGAAGTCCTCGCCATCCTGTTCTCCACGGAAATATTCTTCGAAGTCCTATTCCTCGACATCGTGCCCGCAGACACAGGGTTCCAGGCAGCGATACTGCTCGCGCTGGCCATCACTGCACTGCGCGTACTGAAGAGGAACATCCTCACGCAGAACACTGCGATGCTCCTCAGCATCATGGGAGTAGGCTCTCTCCTCGGAGCCAGCCTCGGCATTGTTCCGGCAACAGTGCTGTTAGGGCTCCTGGCAGCGTACGACGTCGTCGCAGTCTTCAAGACCAAGCACATGGTCACCATGGCCAAAGAAATCACGAAACAGAACCTCGCGTTCACCCTTGCCATACCCACGAAAAAGCACGTGTTCCAGCTCGGTGGAGGGGACCTGGTCCTGCCACTCATCTTCACCGTCAGCGTCCTGCGCGAAGCCGGACTCGCATCCGCGCTCATAACAATGACATGCAGCATGCTGGGGCTGTTGGTGCTGTTCAGCTACCTCGTCAGCAAGCCGGGAAGGGCGTGGCCCGCACTGCCGCCGGTAGCCATAGGAGCGATGATCGGGTTCGGCATCAGCCAACTGCTCGTGATGGGGGGAGTGTTATAGCGTTCGAGAGAAGCATCGCACACAAGCTGCCCGTCTCGTCACTGCTCGCAGGCAGGTTCCACGCAAGCGATGGGGACTACGCGCCGTCATACGTAGAAACGCATGGCATGAGAGCGAACCGCGTGAACATCGTGGGAACGATCACCGCGGACAGGAGCATCGACGACGGCACGGCGAGCATAGCGCTCAAAGACTTCGAGAACCGCATGGCAGGCATCAGAGAAGGGGAAACAGCCGTCGTGATAGGGAAGGTGCGCGAGCAGGACGGACAAAGGTTTATAAGCGTGGAAATCGCCAAGAAAGTGCCTGAAGAGTACCTGAAGCTCAGGAAGCTAGAATGGCGCGCGCTGCAAACCGCGCGAGAGGCCGAAGAAACCGAGAGCACGCAACCTGCTTCTGAACGACTCGAGCTGGACATAGAAAACATTCAACTGGACTGATGATCATGAAGAGCTACGAAGAACTGCTGGACAACCTGTACACGCAACTGCCGGAAAAGCTCAAGGAGAAGACGCGCTTCAAGATGCCAGAATTCAGGAGCATGATACAAGGCAAGCAGACCATCGTGCAAAACTTCGTGGACGTCGCAGAAGATCTGCGCCGCGACCCGAAACACCTCATGAAGTTCATCACTAAGGAGACTGCCGCGCCATGCAACATCGACGGCAAGAGACTCATAATGAAAGGCAGGATACGGGACCGGGTGCTGAACGACAGACTCGAAGCATACGCCAAGGAGTACGTGCTGTGCGGTGAGTGCGGCAAACCAGACACGACGCTCGTGACGCAGGAAGGAGTCACGTACCTCAAGTGCGAGGCTTGCGGAGGCAGGCGGCCGGTCTCGCTCATAAAGTGATGGATCATGAGGTACAAGATCTACGAGCAGGGCAGGGACAGGATGCTCGCAGTGTGCGACGCAGAACTCGTGGGCAAGACATTCAAAGAAGGAGAGCTGTCAGTAACCGCGAGCGAGAGATTCTACGGCGGGGAGCAGATCACGGAAAAAGCGCTGCTGGAACTACTGGAAGACTGCACGATCGGGAACCTGCTCGGGGAAAAAGCAGTGAAAGCAGCCCTGAAAAAGCGATTGATTAAAAAAGAGCACATCATAAGAGTGAAGGGCGTGCCGCACGCACAATTCGTGCGCATGCTGCAAAGGTGATTGATTGGCATTCGTAAGAGGGAAAAAGCCGTTCAGGAAAAACCCGAATGAGGGCCTCACAGAAGAAGAGATAAGGCAGCGGGAGATATCCCACACGAGGTACCCCAAAAGCAGGGAAGTGATCGGCTACGTCGACCAGCTGGTCGGCGGGAAAAGGATGTACGTCGAATGCACTGACGGCAAGCGAAGGCTATGCCGCGTGCCGGGGAAGTACAAGCGAGGACTCTGGATCAGGGAAAGCGACTACGTCATAGTGGAGCCGTGGGAGATTCAAGGCGACGAGCGCGGAGACATCATCTGGAAGTACAGGCACTACCAAGTGGATCACCTCAAGGACAGGGGCATGCTGAAAGGAATCTGATTCTCACATTAGCAAAGTGCCTGCAGTTTGCTTAGAAAAATCAAGCACACGACTAGGATGGTCAGGGGGTAAGTTTTTTATTACCTTGCGCCTTTATCCTATCATGAAGCTCGTACACATGTCTGACTTTCATGTGGGAGAAGAAGACGCTGTTACCGATAGGCTAGTGCAAGCAATAAAAGAAGTGAACAAAGAAGAAGCAGAAGCAGTGATTGTAAGTGGGGACATCACCCATGAAGGATTAAGGGACGAATTCCTTCTCGCCAAGGAGCTCATTGGGAGGATTAACGCCCCAACCCTCGTTGTGCCTGGTAACCACGACGCCAAAAATTATGGTTTTATTAAATTCCAAAAGTTTTTGGGGCCGCGCAACTGGCTTCAAAACGTGAAATGTGTGGGCATTGCGGGCATTGACTCCAGCATTCCCGACATGGATGAAGGGCATATAGGAAGAGAAAAGCAGGACTGGCTTGCAAAAAAAGACGTTGAAGTTGTTGTACTCCACCACCACCTTATTCCAGTGCCACAGAGCGGACGCGAGAGGGATGTGGTTGTTGACGCTGGTGACGTGCTAAAACTCTTAGACGAAAAAAAAGTGCGCTTAGTGTTAAGCGGGCACAGGCATGTGTGCAACGCCTGGAAGATAAACAACATGATCCTCTTAAACTCTGCAACCACGAGTTCCAAGCGGGAGCGGAGTGTGGCTCGCGGCTACAATGTCGTTGAGTACGGCAAAGTTATTAAAGCGTGGTATAAACCCCTTGAGGCTTGGGGTAAAAAGAAGCGTTTGATTTAGGGCACGGCCAGCCAGCTCATGCCGGCCACAGCCCAGCTAATGGGACTGATGCTGAGCGCGAAAATGGCTACTGCTTCTATAATCGCTGCGACGAAGGTCGCTCCTAGGGCATCAGCAATCTCCATCCTCATGAAGATGACGAGGATGATAGAGAACAGCAGTAACCGGAAGAGCGCGCCGGTGACATCCAACAAGCCAGTCGCGGGCATGATAACGCCGAGTAGCGTGGAGAACGTGGCCAGCAAGACCAGTTCCTTGGGCTCAAGCTTCCAGAAACCCGCGCGCGTCAGAGCCACGTACAAGGCAGCCATCCTTATGAGGAACGCGGCGACGAGCGACACCAACGTGAACTCCATGCAAGAGAATACGATTACCTTCTTTAAAATGATTGGGTCAGATAACCGCGCGGAGCAACGGGCGGACAAACAAGTAGTACAACACGAACGCCAGCACTATCAGTGCCATCATCAAGTACATGCGGCGCTTCTTGGACTCAAGCCTGTCCGACTCCTTCAAAACCATGAGAACAACAAAGAGCAAGCCTGGAATAAAAAGCTTACGTGATGTTGTGCATGCGCTTCAAGTCATCCGCGAACACCGAGAGATTAGCCGGGATGGAGACGCTGACCTCCGAGTTCAGCGGCTGGCCCGCATCCTTCTTCTGCTTCCACACACAGGAATTGAAATCCATGAGGGCAACACCCCTCTTCAAGAGCCCGTCGTCCTTCCGCGACTCATCTTTTTCCGGGAACCGCTCCAAGTGAATGCTCTTGCCGGAATACACCCCAAGCCAGATCTTGTCCGTGATGTACGGCGTCATCGGAGCCATCAGCTTCAAGACAGTCCGCATGCACTCGTGCAAGGTCCAACACGCTGCAGCGTCACCGTCATACGCGCGCTTCTTCACAAGCTCGATGTAGTGAGGAGCGAACTTGTTCCAAACAAAGTCCCAAACACCAGAAGCCGGAACGAAGAAGTCAAACTCCTCCAAGCCAGAGAGCGCACTCCCCTTCAAAGACTCCAGCTCAGCTAAAATCCACTTGTCCGCTTCCTGAAGCTCCGCAGGCTCCGCAGGCTCAGGGAACGAGCTGATGAAGCGCGCGGTATTCCACAGCTTGGTCAGGAACTTGCCGTTGCCGGCGATGCGCTCCTCGCTGCACCGCAAGTCGCTCTTCAGGAAACTCGCTTCCATGCACGACCACAACCGCAGCGTGTCAGCTCCGTACTTGTCGAGCATGGGGTTTGGCATCACCACGTTCCCGAGACTCTTGCTCATCTTCCTGCCGTCAGCGCCGATGATGTGATGGCTTATCCACACGTGGTCGAAAGCACGCTTCTTGAACAACTGATAAGCGCGAAGCAACGTGTAGTACAACCACGTGCGCACAATGTCCTTCCCCTGCGCCCGGAGACTGCATGGGAAGTGCTTGCCGAACCAGTCCTCGTCCCACAGCTTCCCGAGGATGTACACCTCAGAAATGCTGGAGTCCATCCACGTGTCGAACACGCGCTCCTCACCCCTAAAGCTGGAGGAGCCGCACTCGCACTTCGAGCCCGCGGGAGGCCCCTCGCGCCACGGCTGGTAATACTTTCCGGGCTTCGGGACTAACGGCTTGCCGCACTCCTCGCAATACCACAAAGGCACTTCAGTAGCGTAGTACCTGCGGCGGGATATAGGCCAGTCCATGCTAACCGCGTCCAGCCAAGCATCCAGCATGTTCTTGCTCACCGGCGCGTGGAAACGGATCTCTTTCGCTACTTCGCGCAAGTCATCGATGAACTCAGTCTGCTTCAAGTAGTACTCTGGCATCGGAATGATCTCCAGAGGATTCTTCGAGCGCCAGCACGTCGGCGTGTTGTGCATGAGCTGCTCCTGCTTCACCAGGAACCCCAATCCATCCAGGTTATGGAGAATGGCTTTCCTCGCCTCCACCGGAGTGAGACCAGCGTACTTGCCCACGCGCTCAGTCATCCGGCCCTCAGGGTTTATCAAGATGACTTCCTCAAGACCCAGCTCACGGAACAAGAGCACGTCAGTGTAATCACCGTAACTGCACACCATGACAAGGCCGGAACCGTACTCCGGCTTAGCGGAAGGATGCGCCATCAGAGGCACTGCGCGGTCGTACAGCGGAATGATCGCGTGCTTGCCCTCCAGGTGCTGGTACCTCTCGTCACTTGGGTTGAACAGGACGGCTTGGCAGGAAGCGAGCATCTCAGGACGCGTAGTAGCGATGATAATCTCCTCACCAGACTCCTTCACGCGGAACCTCAAGGAGTTCAGCTTCGTCGGCAACTCAGTGTACTCGATTTCTGCATCAGCGATCGTAGTCCTGCATACAGGACAATAATTGTTCGGCCTGTTATCCTCGTAGATGAGGCCGCGCTTCCACAACTCAAGGAACGTCGCCTGCGTGAGCCGCCTGTACTCCGGATCGTCAGTCGTGTACGCGCCGCCGACCTCATGCTTCACGTCCCACGCGTTGCAAGACAGGCCGAGCCTCTTCGCGGTCTCCGCTATCTCCATCTTGTAGCGGTCAAGCGTCTTCTTGCACATCGCGATGAACTCTTCCCTGGGCACGTCGTGCATGCTTATGTTGTTGTCCTGCTCAGTGCGCACCTCAATAGGCAAGCCATTCCTGTCAACGCCGAACGGAAAGAGAACATGCTTGCCGAACATGCGCATCACGCGCGCAATCATGTCGATCTGCGAGTAGTGCGCAGCGCCGCCCATGTGCCACGTGCCGCTCGCGTACGGCGGGGGCGTGTCGATGGAGAAAATGTCCTGAGCCCGCTTGTCGAACGAATATATCCCGTCCCTCTGCCACTGCTTGAACAGCTCGGACTCGAACGCCTTGTCCCACCTCTTTTCACTCAGCTTTGGGTCTGGCATGAGAAAACACCCTAGAAACAGGTAACAATGCTTTGCGGTACATGATATTTAAAGCTAATGCCCGAAAAGAGCGGCTATCACTTATCGCCATCCCCTGAACAGGCAATTGACGAAAACAAGACAGGTTCCAAGCTCGAAGTTCGGAAACAGTATTTCAACCCCTGCCTTAAAAGGGTTTTAAAACACCCCCTTAGAAAATCGAGCTCAAACACAGAAAACAGTTAAGAATCCAAACCCCGGCGCGCGTTCCGAATATATAAATACCAAGTACTCGTAATTACCGGGTATTACAGTGCGGTTTACGGCATTGTAATTATTTTTAGAGGGTGAAGGAATGCAAGGATTGGTTAACAGCGCCGTATCGAACACAGGAGCGAGGACGTCCCACGAAACCGACTCCGCAGGACCGAAGATAGTTTGTATTGGCTGCGGTGGAGGCGGCAGCAACTCAGTGAATCGCATATCACGCATGGGCGTGTCAGGAGCAGAACTCATAGCGATAAACACTGACAAGCTCCACCTCAGGCTCGTGAACGACAACGTGAAGAAGATAATGATAGGACAGAGCATAACGCGAGGACTGGGAGCCGGTGGCTACCCGGAAATCGGAGAGAAGTCAGCAGAAGCTAGCAGAGCAGAGCTCAACTCCGCACTGGAGAACGCAGACCTTGTCTTCTTGACAGCAGGCATGGGCGGCGGCACCGGCACAGGCTCGGCGCCGATCGTCGCAGACATAGCAAAACAACAGGGAGCAATCGTAGTCGCCATCGTCACGTACCCCTTCCTCATGGAGAGGGCACGCATGGTGAAGGCAGACCAAGGCATTGAGAAGCTGAAGAAGGTAGCGGACACAGTCATCATCATCGACAACAACAGACTCGTAGAGCTAGTGCCGAACCTACCGATAGAACAAGCATTCAGCGTAGCAGACGAGATCATTGCCAGAGCAGTGAAAGGCATAACAGAAACAATCACCATACCCAGCCTCATCAACCTTGACTACGCAGACGTGCGCTCGATCATGACCGGCGGAGGAGTAAGCGTCATCAGCGTGGGTGAAGCAAAAGGCAACAACCGCGTTCAGGAAGCAGTCAACTCGACACTGAAGAACTCGCTACTGGACGTGGACTACCGCGGAGCCAAAGGCGTGCTCATCCACGTCACCGGAGGACCGGACCTGACACTCGGCGAAGTGAACGAGATAGGCCAGGGACTCACAGACGCAATCGACCCTAACGCAACAGTCATCTGGGGCAGCAGAGTCCTGCCGGAGTACGAAGGCATGGTAGAAGTCATCGGCATCTTCACCGGCGTTCACTCCGCGCACATCAAGGGCGCAGCAGCCTCAGCAGCAAGCGACAACGAGAAAAAGCACGCAGCTGAACAAGAAATCGACTTGAACTACGTCTTCTGAAACGTAACACACCTCGCAAAACCCCGGGAAGGCAAGCGCGCCTTCCCAGCACACAACAAAGCTCCAGCGCAAGCCATCACAGCTTGTACCTGGAGACAGCGCGGATAGAGAGGAACAAGGACGCAGCAGTCCACGCAAACAACGCCAGGAAAGAAACCCCCGTACTCACAGGGTCGATGCTGTAGATGAGGAACTGCTCCAAAAGAATCACGCCATGCGTGAGAGGAGACAGGAACGACAGCACGCGCACCGGCGCGATCATCAGCTCGCGCGGGAAGAACACGCCGGAAAGGAAGAGCATGGGGATGCACAAGACCAGCGAAGCGAGGAGCGCAGTGTTCTCGGAGTCACTCAGCGACGCGACGACCATGCCGAGACTAGAGAACGTGACAGAGATCATGGCGATGACAACGAACGAAGAGGGCACGATGAACCAGTTGATGCGCAGCCCGAAGAACAGCAGCCCAACCAGCAACAGCACGACAGCCTGGACCAGCGCAATGACGAGCACCAGAACGACCTTTCCCGCAACGAACGAAAGCGGGCTGACCGGAGCGAGCAGCACGCGCTTCAGCGTCCCTGCCTGACGCTCGCGGATGAGAGTCACGCCCGAAAACAGTATGGTGACGAACATCAGTATGACCGCAAGGAGAGCTGGGAACAGCGTGTCCACGTACCTTATGCCCTCGAACAGGAACGACCGCTCCAAGGACAGGGGAGTGATGACATTCCTCGGATCCCTCGAAACAAGGAAATCGAGCGTGTCCTTCGCACGCAACGAATCCTCTTTGAGGCCATCCACGCCGCCGCGTATCCCCAGCAGGAGAGAGGATATGTTGGAGAGGCTCTGCTCAGTGGAGGACTGGACCTCGATGAACCTGTCCGCAGTCTTTTCCATCAGCGACAAGGAATTGTTCAAGCCCTCAAGCTCGTACAAGGAAGTGAGGCGCTGCTGCAGCACGGACACATTGCCGCGCACTTCAACAAGCCTTTCCTGCGTGGAAGCGCTTTCATTCGACAGAGCGGACAAGTACGCCGACTGGTTCTCCAAGTCGCTGTCAAGCACTGCCAACGACGCGTTCATCGAGTACAGGTCATCGCAAATGCGGACCCACCGCTGGACAAACGTGTCGTTCACTCCCTCGAACGCTGCGGCATCATCACAGAAAGCATCATAGTACGTCGAGTTGACATCGCTGCGCAAAGAACGCAGGTCGCCGCGCAGCACAGCAACCCCCGCAGTCAGGTTGTCGGACACGCTGCGGATCTCACCCATCTTGGAATCCAATTCATCGATGTCGCTCACACTCGAGTTTATCTCGGCGGACAGGCCTGAAACCCCGTCGCTGAGATTGCTCAGGCTACGCCTCGCGCGGATGATCTCCGCCTTCAGCGACACAGTGTCGATGCCCTGGATCTCCGCGGTCACGTTCGACAGCCTGCCGCCTATCTCGCCTATGTCAACCGACGCAGCATCCAGCTCGGTTCCCAGATCAGAAAGGCCTGAACTCATGTTCGAAAGCGTGGACCAAGTCGCGACCACGAACTCCCTGCCAACGCGCTGCGACGCAGAGTACACCATCGCCTCCATGACAGACACTGCTATGCTTGAGACATCGTGCTTCGCATTATCCGCTTTCACAAGCACGGACACGTGATTCCCTTCATCGAGGCTGCGAGAAAAGTTCTGCGGGATGACCACGTACGCAGTGAGCCTCCCCTCTGAAATCGCCGAGTCCATGCGCGGCACGCACGCATCATCGGAAGCGTTCTCAATCCTTAGCACATTATCCATCTCGGATAACAGCGTCGAACCATGAACCCCCTCATCAAGGTTGCACGCGCCGACCACAACATTGCTGAGAGCGGATCCGGGAACGCCGACCTCGGAAAAGAAGATTGAGCCGACAAGCACCATGATGATGAGTGGAGCGAAGAGAGTGAGGAAAGCAGTCTTCGGATCGCGGACAGTCACGCGCAAATCCTTTTCGACAAGCCAGAAGAGGTTCATCTAGCTCCCCTCCCCGAGCTTGAGGAAGAACTCCTCCAGCGAAGGCCTGCCTACATCGACGTAATCCACGCCGCCCTTGAACAAGGAAAGCGCTTTCTTCAGCACCACGTCCGGCTCCAGCGTCTCGATGACGACGCGCTTGCCATCGACCCGCACAGAAACGCCGCGCAGAGACTCCAGCTTCTTCAGTGAAGCAGATGAAGGCGGCCGGGCGAGCACGAGCGTGAGATTGCTCGTGACACTGCGCTTCAAGCCAGCGGGCGTGTCCACAGCGATGACGCGTCCCTTGTCCAGCACGGCGATGCGGCCGCAGAGCTCGTCAGCCTCGTCCATGTAGTGCGTCGTCAGCAGGATCGTAACACCCCACTCATGCACCCTGCGGATCGTGCGCCACAAGACCCGCCTGGAGAGCGGGTCCAAACCAGCGCTGGGCTCGTCAAGGATGAGGAGCTTGGGCTTGTGCACAAGCGCGCAACCCATGTTGAGGCGGCGCTTCATCCCGCCGGACAGGTTCTTCGCAAGCGCATCCCGCTTGTCTGAAAGACCCAACAGCTCAATGATCTCGTCAGCACGCTTCCTGAGAACATCATCCCTGACACCGTAAAGCCTGCCGAAGAACACATGGTTCTCGAACACAGTCAAGTCATCATAGAAAGAGTCTTCTTGCGGCGCAAGACCTATCACGCCGCGATCCACCTTCCCGAAAACAGTCACTGCACCGGAGTCGGGACGCGACAGGAACGCGATGATGTTCATGAGCGTGCTCTTGCCCGCGCCGTTAGGCCCGAGCAGGCCGAACACCTCGCCGGGGCTCACGGAAAAAGAGACGTTATCCAGGGATTTGAATGAGCCGAACGACTTCGAAACACGGTCGGTGGTTATGGCATTCATTCGCAAAACCGAGGGCAGGGGGGGCTTAGCCCCCTGGTGTGCTACTTCTTCTGCACTCTCTTAGCCATTCTGGCTATTGCCTTGCCGCCCTTGCTGTGCTCAGCGGGCTTCGCGTGCTCGTGCTCTTCCTTGTGCTCCTTCCTGCCGCGAACAGACGAACCCATCATGACAATGGCTCCGACCACGAGTAACAGGCCCAGCGCGAGGACGATGACCAGCGTCATGTCCGCACCGGTTTCTTCTTCCTCGGCAGCCGGAGGCGCTTGCATGGCAACGAGCTTGCAGGCCACGCACTGATAGCCCGCTGGAGCGGAACCATCGCAATCCTCACCAGCCTCGACTACTCCATTGCCACAGACCGCGGAAGGAACTTCCACAGGCTCTGCCGGCACCGTGGGGAAGATGGCTGCATCCATGTCGTAGATGAATTCCTTTATGTCGAATGGCTTTTCAGTGGGGCGCGTCGGGAGGAAGTACTGCAGCCAGTCGTAGTACGCCTGGACCTTGGCAGTGATCTCTGCGTCGCCCAACTCATGCAGGCATTTGCCAGTGTCAGAGCCGAGTCCGGACGTGGTGTAGAACTCTGGGTTGTAGTACTTCATTGCAGTGGACTTGTACTGGTACGGACCTACGCCGCCGTCCCACTTCACTTCTGCTTCATTCGCTGCTTTTAGGTAGTACAGCACGCACTTGTTCCACTCGCCTGCCACACGATAGCAGTCACCCGCCTCGACATACTTTCCGTCAGAGACAAAGTCCTGGCAAGCCGCAAAGGCCGCGGCGAACAATAGAATGCTGAGAATCAATGTTTTTGCGTTCATCAAAGACACCTCGGAATGCATTTAGCGCTCAGTGTTTAAATTGCTTACTGTACAGAGCGCCATGCCTCACGCGAGATTGAACCTCTTCCTGAGCTCATCGACCTTGTCAGTCTTTTCCCACGCAAAGTCAGGGTCGTTGCGGCCGAAGTGGCCGTAAGCCGCAGTCTTCCTGTAGATGGGCCTCAGCATGTTCAAGTAGCTGATGACCGCTCCTGGCCTCAGGTCCCACAGCTCAACAACAGCCTTCTCGATGTCATCCTCAGGCACCTTGCTCGTACCGAACGTGTCCACGAAAACGCACGTAGGTTTGGCGACGCCGATGATGTAGGATATCTGTACCTCGCACGAGTCCGCCAGGCCAGCAGCGACAATGTTTTTCGCGATGTGCCTAGCGATGTACGTGCCACTGC
>JAFGGZ010000013.1 GCA_016939415.1 Candidatus Iainarchaeum sp.
CTTCCTGCCCCACGCTTTGGCGAGCTCTTCCTCCCTCGTCGCACCGAGCATGACTGCCTTGAATCCAGCTCGCTCGCAGGCCTCTGCGATCACGAGCGGGTTCTTGAGAGGTCTTATCCCTACTGCGACAGCAACCTTCTCGTTTTTCTTGATGCCATGCTTTTTCCTGAATGATTCTCCTTCCTTTTTTGTTCCGCTAGCGAAAAACGTGTAGTCCACTGGAGTTGGCATCACCAATATCTTTGCTTCTTTCACACCATCTCTCACAAGCTGCTCTTTGTTGTACTCCGTCTGAGCCACGATATAATCATATGTATTGAAGAGGAGCCTGCGCACGAACCGCGTTAATGGGTTTGACCCGATGGTATCGTTGTGCGGCGTGTAAATGCTTTTCCTTGCTACCCAGCCGCAGGCTTCTGGAAACGGGAAACCCCTGCCATGGGCGTGGACGTCTTTACCCCAAATTTTCATGAGGACGCTTAGTGAAGACTTCCCCTTAACCGACACAAGCTCTCCACCCGTTAAGTCAAGTCCCAGCTTGAAGAAATCCTCTTTCGGCGGGACGGGTATGGGATAGAAAGGCACTACATGAATCATTTCTTCACTCCAAATCCTTTTACTACTCGATTATGCTATGGCGCGTTCCAACCCGTGGTTGCAACGCGCAAGCTATGCAATCCAATCGCCTGAAGCTCTCTTCTTTGAGCTCCTGCAGTGGGGGCGTCTTCTCGAATACGTAAGAATACTCCTTGGGCATTATAAATTTCGTGTCTATTGCGACAAGGATTATGCTACCGATTATGAGGACGGGAAAGAACACTTCCAGCGGAATGCCCGCGGCACCTTCTTTTATGAAGACATAGACCACTATCGCGAACTGGGTCCACATGAGGTACCCTCGCAGTCGCTCGGCCCACATCTTTGCTTTGCCCAGGTTTACGTTCATTCCTTCCTCCTCCCTTTCTTTTCTGGATATTGTGTTCGCGTTTCAGACTGCTCTTTCTGACCGCTGTGTTCGCGTAACATGCAAGCTTTTGCAAGCTTTTCGACTTCGTCAAACTTTTGCATGAGCTCTTTTTTGTATTCCATGAAAGAAGCGGTCTTTTCCCAAGTGTATTTCTGTTCTTGTGGCATTATGAATATTGTGTCCATAATCACCATGAACACGCTGATGACGAGCGTAACCCCGATAACCATCATGGCCTGAGATGACGGTTGTTGGGCTAGGAACACATATGTTAGCATTAGGAACTGCCCCCAACCCAGATACATCTTCAGCCGCTCTCCAAGCGTTTTTAGCTTGCCGATGTTCAACCGCTCCATGAGCCGCACAATGCTTTCCCTAACCCTCATATAATCCCCTCAACCATGTCATAGTCGTGTATGAAGTAGTTGTCCAGCCTTTGAGTCACTCTGAGTCCGAGAGATTCTGCGACTGCTTGGGATTTGTCGTCGAATGACCACCAGCCGAACACGATCTTGTCGACTTTGAATCCGTTTCTCCTCAGCCACTCCACGCTCTTCATTATCTTTTCCTGAGGCTCTTTCGAGCTTGGCTCGTACATGCTCATTTTGATGCGAAGGTGGACGTGTGCCTGTATCTCTTGGCCGTGCTCCTGCAGCCATTTGTACCTCTCCAGTATCGTCTTTTCGTACTCTTTCTCTCCAAAGTCGCACCCCGTCTCTGCTCGCACGAAATCCATGTTTACCGGCGTCACTACATACCATATGGCTTTTCTGCCAGAGCCAACATAGCCCTGCGCAGCCTTCCATACGTTGTCCTTGTGCAGGCATTCCGTGTGGATTGTCAGCGGCCTGGTGCGCTTCACCCACCTGAAGTACCAGTGGTCCCGCCACACCCTAAGCTCGTCCAACAACTTCATGGTCTCACCTTCCGTGCTTTTATGACGAGTATCTCTCCTTGGAGTAGTTCAGCGCTCTCGCTGCACATAAACAGTTTCATTACAGGTAGCATTAATGAGCTGAATTTCTTGTTGGTCTTTATCCCGTCGATTTCAAATCCTAGGTCTTCCAAGACAATCTTCATCTCTTCGAATGTTACTGCATTGATATGCCCCTTCTCGTCCAATGGCCCAAAGAACATAGGCCACCTACCGTTCTTTAGGAAGACAAGCCGCGCCATGAAGTTGGATATGTTGGGCAGCGAGACTATGAGCTCTCCACCGGTCTTAAGGACGCGGTGTGCTTCCTCCAGCATATTCCATGGGTTGTGCAAGTGTTCTATTATCTCTATCGCAGTGACGATATCGAATGACTCGTTCTTGTACGAGAGTCCTTCGTCGAGGTTTTGTATATCCAGTCGGAAGTACTTGCTGGGGTTTATGTCGCAACCCTTCACTTCAAGGCCGCGTTGCTGCATTTTGATGCACAGGTGTCCTGAGCCGGCCGCTACATCCAGGACCCTGCCGCTGGTCGGCAGCAGCTCCAAAACCCTTTCGTGGACGCCATCGCTTGCATACGGAATCAGCCTGTCCTCTGCGCTGTAATCATTCAACAGCCTTCACCTTCCTCGCTTTTATGATGAGTATCTCTCCACGCAAGAGATTTGTGTCCTTAGGCGATAGGAATGGTGAGAGCATCATGCAGGCGATGAATGCAACTCCTTTCTTTATTCCATCCAAGCCGAACTTCCTGTTGCACGATTCTGTCTCTATGCCGAATCCCGTGTCATTCAATATGTTTCTGATCTCCCATATCGTTACTGGGTTAATATGATCCCCTCTCCGCATCTCGTTCGGTCCGAAGCAGAAGAACCTGCCTTTCAGCAGGAATGCTATCCTCGAATAAAAATTGATGATGTTCGGAGTCGTGATCACAATTGCGCCGCCTTTCTTCAGCACTCTGTTGCACTCCGTGAGGAGATGCCATGGGTCCTCCAAGTGCTCCACGAGCTCCACGCACGTGACGACGTCGAAATAATTGTCGGGGTAGGGAATGCCCTCGTTCAAATCCGCTCTTTTGTATTCAATGTCCTGCGGAAACCTATTCTCCAAGAGTATATCGCACGCGCTGACATCAAACCCGCGCTTCTTCAGTTCTACGGATAGCCTGCCCTCGCCTGCTCCAGCATCTAAGATCTTGGGTCTCGCGTTGCATCCCGGGGATTGCATGGGCTTCCCGAGCATCTCAGCGACCTTCATGTGGGTCGTGTCCAGTTCTTCCATCACAACAGCCTCTCAACCCAAACTTTAGGAGCGTTCTTCGTAATCTGAAGCGGCAGGTTGTACTTGACTTCTTGGGGTCCCACTTCCTTGGCCCACTCAGCCATCTTCTCAACGCCCTCGCGCAGTGAGTGATTCGTCTTGTACGTTAGTATGTCCTCGGCCTTTTTCGTGGTGCACCACGCGTGCTTGACCTCGTTTGGCCGCTCTTCCACGTGCACGGGCTTCAAGTTGGAACCCATGACCTGAAGCACGATTTCAGCGAGCTGGTTGACTGTCACAACCTCGTCGCTGCCGACGTTGATTATCTGGTTCCTCGCTCGTTTCTCAAAACCCGCTCTTGCGATGGCAGGAATCGCGTCTTCCACATACGAGAAGGCACGCGTCTGCTCTCCGTCGCCGTAGATGTACGGTGCCTTGTTGTTCATGATGCGGTTCATGAATATTCCGACAACGTTCCTTGAGAAGTCTGCGATGTTCTGTCGGGGTCCGTACACGTTGTGCGGCCGGATAATAGTGAAGTCCAGGTCAAACGCGTTTGAGCAGCTCTCAAGCACTCCTTCGAAGTATGCTTTCCCCCACCCGTACGGGTCCACAGGCTTCTTCGGCAATGTCTCGTCCATCGGCGGCTTGGCTTCTCCGTACACTGCCATGCTACTCGTGAACACAAGCTTTGGCACTCCCTCGTTTATCGCGGCGGTGAGCAGCCTGTTCGACGATCCGATGTTTATGTCGTTTATCATGTCGAACGAGAACACGCTCTGTCCTTCTGCTGCGTACGCTGCCAGGTGGTATATGACGTCCACGCCTTTCACGGCTTCCTCGCAGACCTTGCTATCCCTCAGATCTCCTTTACGGAAGTCGCAGTCCGGGTTCACGTTCCGCTCGTACCCTCCGAGGAAGTTATCTACTCCAACGACTTCATGGCCTTGAGCCAGAAGCTCGTCCTGGAGCCACGACCCCATGAATCCTGCGGAGCCTGTAACGAGTACTTTTGCCATTATCATCACCAAAATGAGCAGAGATATTATGAACCCTCATTTTTAAATGATTACGCCTCATGCTGCAGGGGCATGGCATCCTACCCATCTAATGCGTTTCCGTAAACGCGTTTGATTGCCTTGTTCCTGTGCTCTAATGAGAAACGGCCTTTCTCCACCCTTTTCCTTCCTTCTCTCGAGTATCGCTTTGATAGGGAGCTGTCTTCCAGCAATCTTACCATGCTCTCTTCAATGCCATCGATGACGTCCGGTTTCTGCGTGGTACGTGCGGCTTCGCAGAACTTGTCCCAGCTCTTCCACGCGAACAGCTTGTCCTTGCCGTACCACGCGTGCCTTGAGACGTCCACGCACTCGCCGCAGCCCTCCAGTAGCTCCGGTATCGCAAAGCAGTTCGAGCCGATGCATGGCATGCCAAAGGCCATGGCTTCTAGGTACACGAGGCCGAAGGTGTCCATGAAGCTGGGCAGCACGAACACGTCGCTCTGCCCGAAGAAGTCATTCAAAAGCTTCTCCCGTGGTATGTTGGGTTCAAAGAAGCTCACGTCCTTGTGCTTCTCCTGGGTTTCCATGGGTACGTCGCTGACAACTGTTAGTTCTACGTCGTACTTTTTCTTTAGTCTGTCGAATGCCCGGAGAACTTCGTTCCCCCCCTTTGTTTCGAAGCGCACGCTCACGAACAGGAGTCTCGTGGCGTTGCTCTTCTCTTTTGTCGGCACTTCAGGCAAGTGCATGGCGGGGTACACCACTTCCATCTTGTCTTCGAACCCGCTGACGTCCAACGCGTTCCGCATGCTCTCCTCCCCGGCCTTGGACCAAGGCATGATGGCTTTGCATGATTTTGAAGAAAGGCGCTTCTCCACAGTCTTGCGCACTTTCTCTATGCGCCCCGCTTCAAAGCCCACGAAGCTGGCTGCGTGCTCGACGTCCATGACCCATGGTTCCTTGTTCAGGGGGATCATCCCGCCGCAGGAATGAATGAGGTCGCAGCCCATCGGGTTTATGTACACTTGGTTCGGCTGGTTCAATGCCCTGACGACCGCAGAGTACGTGAGGCGCCTCAGCCAGTCGAGCCTCGATTTTCTTCTGGAAGACGAGAATTTCGGTACGACGAATTCCACGCCTGCTGGCGGGTAGTTTATGAGCTCGTCGTAGACTGCGTGGTAACCTCTCCTGATGCAGACTTTCACCTGATCACCCTCTCGTATACTTTCATGGTTTTCTCTGCGCATGCCTTCCATGAGAACTGCCCCGCTCTTCCGAGCCCTTTCTTGGACATCGCATCCCGAAGCTTCTCAGAGCCAAGTACCTTCGAGAGCGCTTCTGAGAACGCTCCCACTTCCGGTTCTGCCAGCAAGCCTGCGTCGCCCACGACTTCCGGCATGCTGCACGTGTCCGCGGCTACTACGGGCGTGCCGGAGGCCATGGCTTCAAGCGGCGGGAATCCGAAGCCTTCTCCCAGCGTTGGATACGCGAACACGTCAATGCTGTTCAGGAATTCGTTCACTTTTTCATCTTGCAGGAACCCGTGGAAGCGCGCGTTCTTTAGGTTCATCGCCCTGAACTTTTCGAGGTTGCGTCCTGTGCCGGCGATGTGGAGTTCCACGTCCTCGCAGCCGAGTGCCTTGAACGAGTTGATGAGGAGTTCAACGTTCTTCCTGCCGTCCAGTCCACCGAGGTACCCGATTCTCAACCTCTTGTGCCCGTGACGCTTCAGGGGGTAGTACCTGGTCGTGTCAACACCGTTGTGCACGGCGAATGTTTTTTCTTCTGGCAGTCCCAGCCGTATGGCTTCTGAGCGGGCGTGTTCCGACATGAGTATGAGTGCGTCTGCGTGTCGCGCCATGCCAAACCAGAACTTGTACAGCGCGTTTCCCAGTCTGTGCTTCAGTTCTCTCTGTTTCTCTTCGAGTGGTATTACGTCATGCAATGAAACAACGCACGGCTTTTTGCCCATGATCACCAGCGGCCCGCCGGTTGTCACGTAGTCTGCGTGGAACACGTCCGCTTTTTCCCTGATCAGGGCCTTTGCAAGGAAAAATGGGTACGGCACCCACGACCATCTCGGAGCGGAAACACGCCTGATTGCGGGGGCATACAACTTTCTTGTTTCGTGCTCGGCGAACGCCTTCTCTACTGCGTTACTCCTGATGAACAGGGTTGTTTCGTGTCCCATGCGGGTGAACTCTTCTGCTAGGTGGTAATGCACCTTGCTTATGCCCATGCTCACTCCGACTTCCCCTGATCCCGGCACCGTGTGTCCGACGAGGTCGATTTTCATGCAACGCTCCTCAAAACGTCCCTTGCTTTTTCCTTGAACTGCGCGTAAGAGTAGTTCCGGAGGTATCTCTCCCTCGCCTTCTTTCCGAGGGACTCGCGCGCTTTCTCGTCCAACAATTTCCTCAGGCCATCGGTAAGGCTTTGCACGTTGCCGGGCTCCACGAGCACTCCCGCTCCGTCCAGAATCGTGGGTATGTCGCTTATCCTGCTGGCCACTATGGCTTTGCCCATGGCCATGGGCTCGAATATCTTGCCGGGTATCTCTGCTCTCGCGTACGGCGTGTCCTTGGTAGGGATGGCGTATATGTCGCATGCTGCAACGTAGTCAGGCATTTCGTCTAAGGGGACGCGCCCAACAAAAATCGTTTCCTTGCCCGCGAGCTTTTTCACAGAGTCCACGTCCCCTCCAGCGCCAACGACCACGAGTTTCACGTCCCTGTGCTTGAGCGCCTGCATCGCCTTCACGAGGTTGTCCACGCCCTTGAAGTCGTAGACAGTGCCGGCGTACATGACAACAATCTTGTCTTTCAGGCCGAGCCTTTCCCTGATCTCTTTCCCATAGTGTTCCGCGGGGTTGAAAGCGTTCTCGTTCGCTGTCTGGTAAATAACGGAGATTTTTGGGGGTTTGGGCCGCCTCATTTTCTCGCCGTAAACCTCTTCCAGCTTCTTGGAAGACACTGTGACTGCGTCTGCTGCTTTCACAGACAGTTCCGCGGTCTTGAGCACGATCTTCTTCAGCAGGCTGTTCGTCTCTGCGTCGTAGTCATCGATCGTTATGATGAGCGGCTTTCGCGTGAACAGTTTCGCCACAGCAGCTGCCGGCGCTGTGTGCGGCAGGAGCTTGAAGGCCTGCACGACGTCGTAGTCGTTTTTCAGGAGCCTGAAGAGCATTGGGAAGAAGGCGAGAAGCATGCCGAGCTGCAGTGGCCTGCTGATGAGTGGTTTCACGAGCTCGAACTTCAGTGCCTTGTCCTTGACGAACGGCTCTTTGCCGAACAGCGGTCCGACTATGACAACGTCATGCTCGTCACCAAGCGTTTTTGCGTATGGGTACGTGGTGATGAACGAGCTGCTGCTTATCATGGGGCAAAGCATCAGTATGCGCATTGTATTACCCGGTACTGTTGACTGCTTTTGCGACTGCGTGCAGGTCTTCTTCTGTTATCGCTGGGTGTACGGGAATCGAAATAACTTCTTGCGCGAGTTTTTCTGTGATCGGCAGTGAAGCGCTGCTTCCTATGACCGGCTGCTTGTGCGCGGGAATCGGGTAGAACATGCCGTAGCCGATGCCTGCTGCTTCCAAAGCCTTTACCAACGCATCCCGGTCGCGTGTCTTGATTGTGTACTGGTGGTACACGTGCGTGCACCGCTTGTCGACGAACGGCGTTTCCACGCTTTTCAGGGCGTCGTCGTAGAATGCGGCGTTCTTCCTTCTCGCTTTGTTGAATGCATCCAGTTTCTTCAGCTGCTCGAGGCCTACTGCTGCGTGCACTTCAGTCATCCTGAAGTTGTATCCCTCGTACTCGTGCCAGTACTTCCTTGTCTGTCCCTGGTTCCTGAACAGGCGCATTCCCTCTGCTTTTTCCGCGTCGTCAGTGAGTATCATGCCGCCTTCGACAGATGTCATGTTCTTTGTCGGGTAGAACGAGAAGCACGCCAGGTCCCCCATGCTGCCGGCTTTCCTGCCCCGGAACTCTGCTCCGTGCGCTTGGCACGCATCCTCTATGAGGGTCAGGTCCTTGTCTTCTGCGAGTTCCCTGAATGCGTCCATGTCGCAGCACTGGCCGTACAGGTGCACGGGCATGATCGCCGTGGTCTTGTCAGTGATTTTTTTCCTCGCGTCTTCTGCGTCCATGTTGAATGTCTTTTCGTCGACTTCGACGAACACGGGCTTCGCCCCCACTGCTTTCACAGTGGTTGCTGTGGCTGCGAACGTGAACGATGGCACCAATACCTCGCCATCAATCTTGGCTGCGTGCAGCGCCAGTATGAGTGCCTGGGTGCCGTTCGTCGTCGCGACTGCGTGTTTTGCGCCGCAATATGCTGCGAACCTGTCCTCGAACTCCTTGACCCTCGGCCCCTGCGCGAGCCACGCGGAGTCCAGGACGTCGCAAACTGCTTTCTTTTCCTCTTCCCCGGTTATGGGTTTGCTTATTTGTATCAAGGAGTGCCTCCAGAATGCGTTATATCCCTTTATAAAGGACGTTATATTTATATGCCTACCAACATTTAAAAGGATTCATGCGTGTTCTGATTCTTGGGTCCAAGGAATACCCTCTCGGCACTAACAAGGGCTATGATCCTGCGCCCAGCGGTGGCATAGAAGCGTACGTGGACAGGCTTGCGCCGGAGCTGGCGAAGGGCGTGGACGTGACCGTCGTCACGAGGCTCTTCCCCGGCACGGAGAGGGAGGGGAAGATCGGTCGGGTGAGTGTTGTGCGCGTGCCTTTTGTCAGGGGTTTTTTCTTGCGCAATCCTTTGTTCAACTTCAACGCGTTCCTGAAAGGGCTTTCCCTGGACTTCGATGTGGTGGTGGCGAACGATGTCATCGCTTCCTGGTTCGGCCTGCTTCTGGCGAGGTTGCGGAGGAAGCCGTTCGCAGCGGTTTACCATGGCTTCCCGTCTGAGCAGCCGCAGTACAATGTCGCGCTGCGTTTCCTGCTCTCGCTGCTGGAGCGTGTGTACAAGTGGAGCGACGTGACTGTTGTGCAGACCGAGTACCAGTTGGACAAGGTCCGCAGAAAGCTCGGGAAAGGCCGCTTCGCTGTCATAAAACCGGGGTTGGACACGTCCCGGCTCAGGAAAGACTTGTCCTTGAAAGGCAATTACTCCGGGTACAGAATCGTTTTCGTGAACCGGCTCATAAAGGTGAAGGGCTTGGAGTACTTGTTGCGTGCGCTGAAAGGCCTTCCTTTCGAGTACACGTGCATTGTTGTCGGTGACGGGCCACAGAGGAAGGAGTATGAGTCGCTGGCCCGGCGGCTGGGAGTGAATGCTGTATTCACCGGCTTCCGGGAGGATGTGAACCGGTTCTTGTCCATAGCGGATGTGTTCGTCCTGCCTTCGTTGAGCGAGTCCTTGTCGTATTCAATGCTGGAGGCCATGCACATGGGCGTGCCGTGCATCGTTACTGGCATAGGCATTGCTTCTGAGAAGGAGGCGGTGATTGTGCCGGCTCGGGATGCTAAGGCCCTTGCGACGGCGCTTATTACGCGTCCGAAGGCCAGGCCAGGCGCTAAACAATATGCGGGCTCTTTTGGATGGGGGGGTGGCGGTAAGGAGTTCGTCGCGCGTTGTATGGATTTGCTGTAATCAGTTATATATTTAAATGGACTCTCTCAAAAAGGAATGTGGTTTAGCAAGGTGTTTTTTAATGTCTTACATCTTAGGTATCCATAAGGGTCATGATGCTTCTGCTTGCATTCTGAAGGATGGTGCGATACTCGCGGCTGCTGAGGAGGAGCGGTTTAATCGCATAAAGCATTCCATTGGCTATCCCTTCCCTAAACTGGCTGTGAAGTTCTGTTTGGAGTACGTGGGGGTTTCTCTTTCCGATATTGATGCGATTGCAGTTGACACGAGTTCCCCAACGAGTTTATTTTCTGCTCAGATAAAGCAACGATTCGATCCAAAATTCTTCAAGCCCAAGGAACTAGCGTTCATGTCTTATCTAGCAACCCAGAACATTTTGGATTATTACTTGCGTAAGGATCCTTTTGGGTTGAAGGCAGATGGCATTCCAGCAGACAAAATTAAGTTTGTTGAGCATCATTAAGCGCACGCTTCTGCGGCTTTTATGTGCTCAGGTTTTGATGAGGCGAATATTGTTGTTATGGATGGTGTGGGGGAGGTTGAGTGCACCACCTTATGGACTGGACATGGCGACACAATCAAGAAGGAGCGCAGCATGGCGGTCCCAGACAGCTTGGGGTTCTTTTATGGAGCGATGACCGAGCATTTGGGTTATCACATCAACAGCGGTGAGGGCAAGGTGAGGGGTCTCGCTCCCTACGGCAAGTTTGACCCGGAGTTGTATGACAAGATGGCAGAAATCTGTCTGATGACGGAAGACTCTTATTATATAAACCCCGATTTCGCTGATTTGAATGGTTACTGTATCAAGCAGCATAAGCTCCAGGAAATGTTCGGAAAGGCAGTGAAGTCCGGAAACACAGATGAGCTTGAGAAACCCTTGTACCGAAACATAGCATTTGCACTACAGAAGCGCCTTGAAGATGTTGCCCTCCATCTTATCAAGAGTAATCGCATTGAGGGCAAGCTGGCGATTGGCGGCGGCGTTGCTTTAAACGTGAAGATGAATCAGGTCCTGCGTGAGGATGAAGCTATAGACGAACTTTTTGTTATGCCGGCGGCTGGTGACAACGGCTGTTGCATGGGTGCTGCCATACACGTAGCTGCTCAGATGGGGTACAAGACAAAGAATAGGATGGATCACGTGTACCTCGGTCCGGAGTACTCCAATGAGCAGATTCAGGGCATGCTAGACAACAACAAGGTGGATTATGAATGCCACAAGGATGTTACCGGGGTTACTGCTGAACTACTCACTGAGAATAAAATCGTCGGCTGGTTCCAGGGCAAGATGGAGTTTGGACCCCGCGCTCTGGGTAATAGAAGCATTCTCATGAGCCCGCTGAAGGCCGAGAACAAGGATATCATAAACGCGAGGGTGAAGTTCAGGGAAGCATATAGGCCATTCTGTCCTAGTATGACATACGAATCGAAGGACGAGTTCTTGGTGGACGCTGAAGAAGCACCTTTCATGATTGTTGCTTTTGATGTTAAGGAAGGCATGGGAAGCAAAATCCCTGCCGTGACTCACGTCGACGGCACTGCGAGGCCACAAACGGTTCGTAAGCAGACAAACCCAGTGTATCACAAGTTGATCCAAAGCTTCGGCAAAGAAACAGGGGTCCCTGTAGTTCTGAACACCTCATTTAACGTGAGGGGGGAGCCGATCGTGTGCACACCCAAGGATGCTGTTTCATGTTTCTTTAATACGGGCATGGACTACCTGGTGATGGGGAATTTCCTAGTTAAGAAAACTAAGGATTAAAGAATTTCCCGCACCCGCACTTGCTTGCCTTATCCAGCTTCTGGCCGCACTCGCATACCCACGCGACGCGCTTCGCGGGGTTGCCCATGACCAGGGCGTGCGCTGGCACGTCTTTCGTGACAACGCTGCCTGCCGCGACCATTGCATACTCCCCTATCTCTATGTTGCACAGGATCGTGGAGTTCGCGCCGATGGACGCGCCTTTCCTCACCACAGTCTTTCCCCTTCGGGACTCGTTCCACAGGAATGCCCGCGGCCGCATGTCGTTCGTGAAGCACGCGTGCGGTCCTATGAACACGTCGTCTTCCACTGTGAGTTCCTTGTACAGGCACGCATAGTTCTGCACCTTCACCCTCTCGCCGATGACCACGTCCCTGTCGATGAACACGCCCTTCCCGATGGTACAGTCCCTGCCGATGCGCGCGCCTTTCAGTACCTGCGCTTGGTGCCACACTTTCGTGCCTTCCCCGATGCTGCCTTCGACTTCGGCTGTTTCGTGAATCATTCAACTCATCCCCTTTATGCGCAGAGCAAGCTCGAGCGTCTTCGTGGCGTCCTCTCCTGTGGTGAGGGGGTCCCTGTCCTCTTTGACGCATGCGAGGAATTCCTCCAGCTCCAAGCGCAATGGCTCCTGCTTCTCGAGCTTTACGTGCTCCATCGGCCCCTCCTCTTTCAGGACGTCGAAGCCGCTGGCCTTGTGGTACGCGATGACTTCCTGCGTTATGTAGTTCAGGTACACGAACGAGTCGCTAAGCGCTGCGTACATGTGCCTGATCTTCCGGGGCGTCGCCCAGTTCGCCACCACGGATGACGCGGTGTTCTGCGTTTTTATGAATATGTGCGCGTGGTCTTCGAACGGCGTGAGTCCGAAGCTCTTTGTCATGACGTCGCACGAGGTCGCTTCTTCTCCGCTGAGGTATCTCACGAGGTCTATGTCGTGTATCGCAAGATCGAGTATGACGCCGGTCGTTGGATTGGCTGGCGGCGCTATACCCAAACGCATGGTATCCACGCCAAGCAATCGCTGGCCGTTCTTTTCTATGTGATTCTTTAGGTAGTTCACTGCCGGGTTGAACCGTTCTATGTGCCCGACCATTAGCTTGTGGCTGTTGCTCGCGCGTATGAGTGCTTCGGCTTCATGGACTGTTGCTGCTATGGGCTTTTCCATGAGGCAGTTCGCTTTCTTCAACGCCTCCAAACCGACCTTCGCGTGGAATGCGGTGGGTACTGCGATTGTGACGCAGTCCGGCTTCTCCTTCCCAAGCATTTCGTTGTAGTCTTTGTAGGCGCTACACCCGTACTTTTCCGCCAGTTGCCGGGCCCTGGCTTCGTTCATGTCAGCAACGCCCACAAGGTCTGATATCTCTGAGTACACGCGTACGTGGTGCTGTCCCATGTTCCCCGTGCCGATGACTGCAGTCTTAAGCGTTTCCATGATTGCTCACCCTCAGTAGCCGAGCGCGTACGCTGCGAGCACTGCTGCGCACGCGATTGCTTGTGCCCCGATGAAGTAGTGCACGAGCTGCTTCTCAGTCGGCTTCGTGTAATGGATGATCAAGTACGGTAGGTAGTGTTTCCAGAAGCTTTCCGGAGCCTGCAGAACGCCCTTCTTGTCTACTCTCGCGAACTTCACGAGCTTCGCGCGCTTCTTCATCCCCCACGCGAATATGGCGGCGTTCACGAAGTACAGCGCGAACATGAGTAGGGCGTACTTTTCCATGTTGCCTATCACTGCTGCTGCAGCGATGAGCGCGCCCATCTGCAGCGTGCCTGTGTCGCCTGGGAATATGCGTGCGGGATAATAGTTGAACCTGAAGAATGCTAGGAGGGCGCCGAGCATGGCCAGCAGGACAATGGCTGCAGCAGCCTGTCCTGCCATGAGCGCTATGATAGCTAGGCTAGCGATTATGACGCCGCTCATGCCGGTCTCAACGCCGTTGTATCCTGCGATCATGTTCACGGCGTTGGCAGCGCCGGTTATGCCTAGCGGGATCACAATGAACAGGTACGCCAGGCTCAGGTCTATTCCGCCGATGAATGGGAGCACCATGGATGTGTCGCCCGCTGTGAGGGCCATGAGCGGCACTGCTGCGATGATCGGCATGAGCATCTTCGTGCGCCATCGTATCTGGAACAGGTCGTCCAGAGCGCCGACTATGAGCACTATCAGAACGCTTGAAGTGACTGCGAGGAGTTTCACGAGCTCAATTGGCGTGTTCAGTACTATCGCTGCAGCGCCTATTGCCGCGAACACGCCCATGCAGAAGCCGAGTATTATCGCGAACCCGCCGAGTTCTGCGACCTTCGTCTCTTTTGTCTTGTGCATGTCCTTCCCCATGAATCCGTGCACTTTGCATGCGTATATCAGTTGGGGGGTGACGATGTATGTCACTGCGAAGGCTGTGGCGAAGGCAAGTATCATGGTCAGTTCAATCATTTTCATGCGCCTTCTGGAAGGAACTTGTACACGACGACTTCTTCGTTCGGCACCAGGTCATTCTCGACGAGCTGGTGGTATTTGAACGAGGGGTCTTTGAAGAATACGCGCAGCCCGAACATGTAGTTCGCTGGGGCGTCCTGCACTATGCGTCCGCCAGCGTGGAAGAACATTATCTTGTAGTCTGGCTGTCCGTACACTTTCAAGCGTATCGAACCGCCTTGCGGCGAGCCTACTGTGAGGTCGTATCCCGGCCACTTGGCGTTCACGATGTCGTCCCACTGTTCTGTGGTGAAGCGTACTGGCGCGCCTTGGAACATGTTGCACTCCACGTACTCTTCGCTGCCGACTTCCGATGTGAGCGTCTTCTTTTCGCAGGCTGACATGCCTATGTCTCCCGCGTAGGTCATGCCATACCCGCAGATGTTCTGAGATGCTTCAGTGAGTTGCGGGAACTCCAAGCCGTACGATGCGAGGTCATGCGTTGGGATGCATTGCCTGTCGGACAGGAACGTGAGCGCGCCCCACTTGTTGGTGAGCAGCACGCGGTCCACGCCGACGTGCGTCACTTTCCAGTATTCTTCCCACGGCTTGTTCCTTTCTTCTATTTCCGTGGTGTTCCCGCGCCATTCCGTGAACACTCTCGCCACTTCGAGCACCTTGCTCTCGTTTGCGTTCAGGTTGTCGACGATGGCGTGTTTTTCAGCGAGGAACGCGGTCCAGTGGCCGTAGTCCCACCATGTGAGGAATGCCGTGTCCGGGTTCGGGTCGTTCTTTATGTATTCCAGGGCTTTGAACCAGCCTGATTGCACAGGGTAGCTCTGTTTCTGGCTTTCAATCTGCTGGATAGCTATGCCGACCTGCGTGAACAGTATTATTATCGTGACTGCGATTGCCGCGGTCTTGGCGTGGCTTCCCAGTTTTTTTGCGGTGAAGCTTATCACGTCAGAGAAGAACAGTGCTGACACGAGTGCGGCGGTTGGTGCGAACTGCAGGCTGAACTTCACCATCCACATGATCATCATGAGGGCGGCTCCGGACCATATGAGGGGGAGGGCGTCCATGCTCTCTGTGTCCTTGAACTTCACAATCCTGCGCACTGTCAGCGTTATCAGCCCGGCCAAGTAGAATAATGCCAGCCAGTTCAGCCCTGCCAGCACGCCGTTTAGGTCTGTGGAGCGGTCTTCTGCGACTGTTTGCAAGAGCTTTCCTCCAGCTGGTTTCAGCGTGTTCATGACGAGGCCGATGGATGAGGCGTAGATCTGCTGGTGAGCGATCAATACACCTATCCCTGCCACGACGAGTAGCGCTGCGAGTGAGGCGTTTATGAGTTTCTTCTGGCTCAGGCCGGCAACGGCTTTCTTCTCGGAGGGTTTCAAGAAGTATGCTGCGATGAGCGGGAGGATCACTGCAGGGAAGATGAATATGATGTTCATGAATGCGCTTATTGGGTTGCTTATTGAGGGTATCAGCCCGATCATGTAAATATTGAGGAGGAGTTGTCCTGATAGTACCGGCACGGCAAAGAACAGCATCATCTCGGCGAGGTCGATTATCCTGTTCTTTTCTTTGGCGAGCCACATCACTACTAGTTGGATGCCTATGAATGCCGCGATTATTGCGGCCATGTACCCCGTCATTCTCCACGTCCAGATGGATAGTGCGAATGCAGCGCCTGCTATGAGCCCTCTCTTCCAGTCCGGCTTTTTCATGGCCCAGAGGAGCGCGGCGAAGGCGATGAACATGAAGGCGAGTCCTGCAGCGTCTTTTTCTGCTTCTGCGAACATGACTGGGTAGATGTATGCCGGTTGCAGCATGAGGAGTAGTGATGCTATGAGCCCGGTCTTCCTGTCCCTAAGTTGCTTGCCGATGAAGTAGAACGCGATGACACCGACTGCTCCGAACAATGGGATGATGTATGAGAGCACTTTCACGAAGAAGTCTTGATTATATCCCTGCACGCCGAAGATGGGGGCTGCCACCCAATACGCTATCGCGGCCGAGTAGTGGTATGCTGGCGGGTAAATGCTTTTCATGGCCATGCCTTCAGGCCATGAGTTGAACGGGTCCTGTTCCGGTACGCTGCCTGTCCTCACGATTTCGCGGATTACGCGGGCGTGGTAGAACGGATCGAACTC
>JAFGGZ010000014.1 GCA_016939415.1 Candidatus Iainarchaeum sp.
CGGGCCTGCACCCGTTCCTGTTCGTGCCGCTGAAGCTGGGCATCGCATTGCTGGCCGTGTGGGCCATAGAGACCGAGACAAAAAGCAGCGAATGGAAGTGGCTGCTCAGGCTGCTCGTGCTCGTCGTGGGATTGGCGCCTGGCGTAAGGGATGCAGCGCGGATACTCATGGGAGTATAGAAACGCTTTTAAACAAACGCTTTCAGAAATTTTTCATGACCACCCAGACCATCGAGGATGCTGTGCGAGAGCTGTGGAAAAGCGCGAAGAACACACCCGACATAGTCGTCGCACTGGAACAGAAGGGGATCCGCGTAAGCGAGAAGAAAGTGTTGGACACGGCGACAGCGCTCGGCCTGAAGGGCTCTGACGTGCAGAAGCGCATCATGAACAACCCTGCCATAACGGAGAAGTGGTGGGAAGAGTTCGAGCAGCGCGAAGAAGAGTCGGAGATGAAGCTCATAGAAAGGATCAACAAAGGACAGACCCTGCACAAAGAGAGGGGCGTCGGCTGGGCGAAGCACACAGTGGGATGCACCGTAGCAGATGAACTCAGTGAGAAAAAGGCCGCGTCAGAAGAGATACTCGCAGAGCTCAAGCGGCTCGGGTTCGCAGAAGACGAGATTGTCGCCATCAAGAAAGACGTGGGATTCTGAATGCTTTACCTCATCGGCCTAGGCCTTTGGGATGAGAGAGACCTGACGCTGCGCGGCATAGACGCGGCAAGGAAATGCGAGAGAGTGTACTTGGAGGCGTACACGAGCGTGCTGTTCGGGACGACGAAAGAAAGGCTCGAAAGCACGTTGGGGAAAGGCATCACAGTCCTCGGCAGGGAGGCTGTTGAGCAGGAGGCAGCGTTCCTCGAAGAAGCCAAACGCAAGGACATAGCGCTCTTGGTCGGCGGAGACCCGCTCGCCGCGACCACGCACTCAGACATATACCTCCGCGCGAAGGAGGCGGGGGTGGACGTCAAAGTCATCCACAACGCCAGCATATTCACCGCAGTCGCAGAGACCGGGCTGCAGCTGTACAAGTTCGGCAAGACCACGACAATCACGTTCTGGGAAGACAACTACAAGCCCACAAGCTTTTACGACACTGCGAAGGAGAACAAGGATCGGAGCCTCCACACCCTCATGCTCCTGGACATCCGCACGGAAGAGAACCGGTTCATGACAGCTAACGAAGCCATAAAAACCATGCTCGGAGTTGAAGCAGCCAGACAGGAAAACGTGATGGAACAGGACACGGACATCGTGGTCATGGCCCGCGCTGGCGGGAGCAGCCTCATAGCGTACGGACCTGCAGGCGAGCTGATGGAGAGGGACTTCGGAGAACCCCTCCACGTGCTCATCCTGCCAAGCAGGCTTCACGACATGGAACGGGCAGCCTTAGAAACCTTTAAATACTAGTTTTGCGTAAGCGACTGCAGGAAACCAGCTATTCATGATGGATTCCACATTTTTGAGGTGAAGATAGATGAACAAAGGTGAACTAGTAGAATATGTTTCAAAGAAGACATGCACAAAGAAAGAAGCCGCAGATGCGGTTGACGCAGTGATTGACGGTATAAAGACCGGCCTGAAGAAGAACGGCGAAGTCAAGCTCATCGGCCTTGGCACGTTCTCAGTGAGGAAGGTCCAGGCACGCAAGGGATTCAACCCCCAGACCGGCCAGTCCATGAAGATCGCTGCGCACAGGAGAGTCAAGTTCAAGGCAGGCAGCGAACTCAAGGGCATGTTCAAGTAAGACCGCAACACTGTGGGCGCAAGCCCACACCCACCTATTTTTTTAACCCAGCCTTCGGAGTATGAAGCGATGAGCAAGCAGAAATACGAGCTGTGCCTGCGCCTCACAGAAGACGCCTTGCGCAAGCTCGAAGTCGTCGAGAACGACGCAGTGAGCAAGGTGTTCCTGCGGTTCGCCAGGAATTACTACGATGACGCCAAGCACTACGCCAGCAGGGGAGAGTACGCGACAGCGCTCGAGGCTATTGCGTACGCACATGGGTTCATAGACGCCGGCGTGCTCGCAGGCAAGTTTCTGATAGACGGCTACCACTTACGGTCGGTGAAAAGATGAAGTTCGACCTGCACACGCATTCCACGCACTCAGTGGACGCGGTCATGACAGCGCAGGAACTCGTCGACGCCCTCGTGAAGGCGGGGATAGACGGCTTCGCGCTCACTGACCACAATACTGTAGCAGGCATCAGGAAAGCGAGGGCAGCAGCGAAAAAAGCGGGGCTGGAGTTCATCCCGGGGATTGAGGTGTCTGCACTCAGAGGGCATATACTCGGCTTGGGCATTGAAGAGAACATCCCAAGAGGCCTTCCTGCAGAAGAAGTCGTGGACAGGATACACGGCGCTGGAGGACTCGCCATCGCCGCGCACCCATACGACATACTCCGGCAGAGACTCGGCGACCTGGTGAAGGAACTGCCATTCGACGCCGTGGAGACCGCGAACGGGAAAACCATTTACGGCAATGCGAGAGCGAGGCGCGTGGCAGAAGAATTGAACGCAGCCCAGACAGGCGGCAGCGACGCCCACGCAGCATACGAAGTCGGCAGCGCCTGGACAGAGTGCGATGACCCGATCAGAGACATAAAAAACAAGAAGACGAAAGCCTGCGGAGGGTTCAGCATGCAATCGATCAAAAGCAGGCTGGAGCGCAGGCTGAAAGGCGTTCCATTATTCCCGAAAGTCTAAGAGAAACGCTCCATTACCTCTATCGCAAGCTTCTTTGCGTGCTCTGGGCCGACAATCTCTTTCAAGGTGATGTGAAGCGGGTGCTCTCCGGACTCTCCGACCTCAATGCCGCCGCCAGCCGCGACACGGACCCGGGAACGCGTTCTCGTGACCGGTCCGATGTAAACATCGTGGTTGGGCAGCTCAACTTTCTTGAAGCTCGTCTTGAAGTGGGATGCGTGCGGTATGTCCACGCCCACTACGGCGCTCGGGTTGAACACTCCCCCGCGGGGGGCTATGTAAACATTAAGCATCTCGCCAGCCACGTGAATATGGTAAAAAGGCTCTTTTCTCACGGAAAACCCTTCGCGCACGCCGCCGGCAGTGGAAACGCTCCCGATTTTCGTCACGCGGATCTCGTGCACGCGCCCACCGCGCTTATGCTCCACAACTACTTTGCCTTTCATGAACAACACCACTCATTACGGGAATAAATCACTTTCGCACCATGAGCCTCTTTCTCGTGCGCTCGTACTCATTGATCAGCTTTCTGGCGAACATCATGCGCTGCAACCCCCCGAAGAACACGAAAACGCTGATGAAGAGCAACAGCAAGGAGACAGAGTCGAAGCCATTCACTGAAGGCCAGAGGATGGCAGCAGAAAAGCCGATAAGAAGCAAGGCGAGCCTGTCCCCACGCTCTCCGACAGCCGGCCAGTCCTCATTCCCCAACGGGATGCGGATGGCGAGCGCGGGCTTAGCGTAACTGTTCAGCATCGTGGAAGCCGCTGCGAGCAGCGACTCGAAAGGGTAACCGGCTGCAGCGAAGCCCACGAAAATGATCATCTCCACGTACTTGTCCATCATGGCATCGAAGTACGAGCCCCAACGAGTGACATTCTTCGTCGCCCGGGCGACAGCGCCGTCAATATTGTCGATGAAGATCCCCCAGAACATGAAGATGAGGGCAGCGACGTACTCGTGCGCATACAAACAGTAAGCTCCGATGATGGCTAAGGGTATGCTGAGGGCAGTGACCTGGTTCGCGGTTAGGCCCGTCCTCGCCACAACACACCCGATTGGGTGCGCGATATCCCGCTCAATCCACTTGCGGAAGGGCTTGCCTAACAAGTGAACATCTCCTCAGTGAACTTCTTGACCTTGGGACGCGCCTTCTCGCGCTTCTTCCGCAGGTCGTCCATGAACGCGCCGAGCCTGTCCTTGAGTATCTTCTTGCACTCGCCGCACAGCATCTTGCCGCTCTTGCAGTCCGCGTGAATGCGCGCCAGCTCCTTGTCCTCAGGCATGAAGTGATACGTCAAGAGCTCGTACACCATGCACCTCTCAGGCTGGCCGCCCTTCTTCCTCTGCTCAGCCGCAGTGTCCCTGCCACCGGTCAACGCGTTATCCACCTTGCGCAGCGCCTCCTTCGTGGAATCATTCAAAGCGATGTACGAGCCGGGCCGGGAAGAGCTCATCTTGCCGCCGTCAAGCCCTGACATGAATCTGTGGTACGTCGAGGACGGCTTGATCAAGCCAAGCTTGTCAGCAAAACCGCGCGTGAGGCGCAGGTGCGGGTCCTGGTCAACGCCCACAGGCACGAGGACGTTGTGTGGTCCGTCATACTCCTTGAGCTGCGGGTGCAGTATGTCACTGCTCTGCAGCAAGGACGAGACTGTCTTGGCAGGCGACAGGTCGCCGTAGATGGCAGTCATTTCCGCGTTCGTCACGCGGCCGCTCAGCAACGCTGCCAAGCGGTAGTACGGAACGCTTCGGTTGGACTGGGCGTACACATCGCTCTTCTTCAGGTCAAGCCCGAGCGCAACCCAGTTCAGGAGGTACTCGTTCACAGCCAAGTCCCTAGCCTGCTCTTCGGGGATGCCACGCGTTGCCATAGCTTCAACATCCGCGACCAGTACGCGGGTCTGCACGCCCTTGTCCTGGTAGAGCACGCACTGGTCAACGACCATCTTGTGCCCCAAGTGCATGGGTCCGGAAGGCATGATGCCAGTCAGGACAGAGACTCGCTGGCCGCTCTCACGGGCTTCCAAGAACTTGTCGAAGTCGCGGTGGCCGAAGACAATGCCTCGCCTGAACAGGTAGGATTCGCTGAAGACAGGGAACATGGGTTGTATGCCAAACTCGTCGAACAGCTTGGAGTAGTCCTTGACCTCGATCGTATCCCACGGACTTAGCTTCATGAAAACGCTCCTCGCACTAATTGACTCAGCAATGGTTTAAAAACCCTTCTTCTCATAAGGGGGTGTGATGAGCTGCTGGATAAAGGATTCTGTGCACGGCGACGTTTTCGCATCAGATGCCGCGCAAGAGCTTCTTGAGACGCCTGAAATGCAGAGGCTGAGGAGGATAAGCCAGACAAGCTTCAGCTCGACGATATACCCCGGCGCGAACCACACGCGCTTCGAGCACTCCATAGGGACGTACTACCTCACGAACAGGTACAGCTTCTTTCACAACATAGAAAAGGAGCGCGGCGAATCGACTGCCGCTCACGCCTTATTGCACGACATCGGCCACTCATGCTTCTCGCATGCCTTGGAGAGCGTGTTGGAGAACTACCTCGGGAAGAACCACGAGGAAGCCACTGAAGAGATCATTTCAAACGGCAGGATAAAAGAGATCCTGGACAAGCACGGCATAAGCCCTGGATACGACGCCAGCATCATAGACAGCGAACTCGGCACGGACCGCATGGACTACCTGATGCGCGACTCGAAGTACACAGGCGTCGCGTACGGCGCCGTGGA
>JAFGGZ010000015.1 GCA_016939415.1 Candidatus Iainarchaeum sp.
AGCATGGACTTTGTTTTCGACGGCGGCGGGGTGATGCACTCGTACCAGACCGAGAACCTGGAGGACGGAGAGTACTACGTGTACGTGCGGTGCAGGGATGTTTGGGGCAACACGGCCACGGCGAGCTACTCCTGGGATTTCACTGTCGACACGACCCTGCCGGATGAGGACCCGCCGATTGTCACGATCCACTCGCCGCAGAACGCGACGTACAACGACTCAGACATTCCTCTGAACTACTCCGTGTCCGAGACGCCGGCGTGGTGCGGTTACTCGCTGGACGGCGCTGCGAACATCACGCTTTCAGGCAACACGACGTTCGAACCTGGCAGCGGCACTCATGTAGTCGTTGTCGCGTGCAATGACAGCGGCGGTAACGTGGGCGCTGGCAGCGTCGTGTTTACTGTGGATGTGTTCCAGACCATCATGATCACGCCAGATACTGCCAGGGAGGATGATGGGAACTGGTGGAGCTCGTCGTACACGAGCGGCATCAGTGACGGGCTTTATGTCAACGCTGATGATTACTGGCATGTGATGCCTGACTGGGTCGAGCTCAGGTTCCCGTGGATGGGCTTGCCGGGCGGTGCTGTGATACAGGATGCGCGTGTCACTATCCTGCACAAAGAGTACATCATGGGAAGCCAGATCATGACAGAGGATGTGCGGCACATGTTCAGGTGCAGGGATCCGTCGCAGTCGTGGCACGATGTAGAAACGTATGATGTTACTGATGTGTGGGCGAACTACTCGAGCCCGAACCTTCTGGACTACTGCATGGATGATGATAACGACGCGCAGATTCGCGTGCGCATGAATTTCGACCCGTCTTCTGCGACGGGTTCTTTCATATACATCGATTGGGCGAGGCTTGAGGTACAGTATACTGTGTAGGTGAGTGAGATGAGGAAAGGTCAAAGCAGCATTGTCGTGTTTCCGGTGTTGGTGTTGATACTCGTGGCCATCTGGCTGCTGTCGACATCTTCGTTCTTCAACCTGACGACGGGCACGCACAACGCGTTCATCGACATGAGCGAGCGCCACAAGTCTATGATGGACGCGTCCTTGCTGCATGAAGAGCTTCCCAACCCGTTGAGCAATACGGGTGAGGTGCAGAACGACGGGTTGGTCGTGCTCACTGACTTGAAGGCGTATCATCTCGCAGAGAACGTGACTGAGTCCGATGTCGTTGACATGCTGTTCCAGAAGGGCACGACGGCGTACGCGATAAGCCAGCCGAGGTACGGCGACGTGCTCGTCATCCGCTCGAAAGAATCGTTTTGGGGGATCACGTTGGTGCCGAGTGTGCGCCTCGCAGACGCTGCGCGAAAGATTGGCGTGTTCTCTGGCACGAATCAGGCCATCATCACTTCGTACACGAACTCGCCGACGAGCGTGTACTACCCCACCTCAACGCTGAACCAGGAGTTTGAGGACGCGATAGAAGCCCAGGACGAGACAACGTACACCATTTCCAAGAACAATGACGTGGAATTCCGGTGGGACAGTGGCTCTTCGTGCTTCAGCATCGGCACGCAGCTCGCGATTTTCGCTGACAATGGCGCGAGCGCGTCAGCGGACGTGGATGTCAAGACGTGGAACGGTAATTCCTTCTCAACTGTCTATACATGCGTGTTCCCTGTCGGCAATTCCTCGTGCTACACGCCTGACCTTTCGTCCAGCCTGGTGCAGGATGGGACTGCGTTCAAGATCCGCGTTGAGTCTGACCAGAACAACTTTGAGTTTGATTACGTGATGCTGAACGCGAGGTGCGCTGCGTGAGGGTTGAGCCCAGCATCGCAGAAGCTTGTCATGACTTGATGTCTCTCGCGCTCTCAGAGCGGCTTCCCAAAGGAAAGTTGCTTCTCGTTGGTGCTGAGGCTGCGGCTTTGTCTTCTGCTTTCGAGAGCGCTGGAGTGCTTGCCGAGCCGATGATGCTTGATGCAGTCGATGCGTACGACTGCGTTGTGTGTGTTAGTACCATTGATCGGATGAAGAGCCTGCGGGTCATGCGGCTTGGCGGCGTGCTGTACTGCGAGCAGGAGTCTGGCGTGGTGCGCCTCGATGGAGCGCGGCTTGACGAAGCAGAGTCATTCATCAGAAGAGCTGGTCTTGATATCGGCGAGGGCGATCGTGCGGCGCTCCAGCTTGAGATGGATTCCTTTCTTGCCAAGGCCATGAAAGCGCTCAGGAAAGGAGGGTCTTTGTTTTTCATAGAGCTTGCTGGTGCAGGATATGTTGCTCATCTCGCGCGTGCGCACGGCTTCAAGGAACAGCTGCACTCCTTGTCCGGGTTCATTGCAGGCACGGGTGCGGGCAGGATGAGTGTGGTCAGTGCCTATCCCTACTTTGCTCACAGCCTCCACCCAGTGATAAACGAGCACGAGCTCAGAATCATCGCAAAGAAATGCAAATCAAAAGTCGTTCCTGCCCTGGAACTCAAAAAAGTCCTGGATAAGGACGAGCTGTTGCTCGTGGAGCCGTATTTCACCCGTTTTCACGAGCTCTTTGAAGGCTGGTCCACGTACCTCCAGGACTTGCATTCTGTTGCACAGGAGATTGAATCGCGAATTTCTGACGAAGAATACTTATCAAAGCTTTATTCCACAGTCTTTATCGCGGAAGGGGTTCAAAAAGAGGGTTTTGTCCAACGCGTTTACGCAGCAGCCGAGGATGTTGTTTCTTTCCCTATTCGCGAAAATCCGGTTGTTTTGGAGCTCTTGAAGTAATCAGAGCGGTTTTTCTCTGGGCAAACGTATTTATACAGCTTATGCTTTTCTTAGTGAAACAAATATATACACTAACTCTTATAACTAAGTTACCACCGCGTGGTTACAATACATGTGGTGTTTTAGGCGGGTGAATCAAAATGGCGGCAGAAAAACGAGTAAATATCCAAAAATTGCTTGAAGCGCGAAACCGCGCCAGAATCAGTAGGTTTAGGTATCCTGGCGCCCGAGAAGTTGTTGGGGAAACCAAGGAACGTTTTAGGACGTGGCGCAGCGAAAAGATTCGCGATAATCTCGAAGCCATTGTTGCAACGCGTTACCGTTCTCGGTTCCCTGAAAAGTTCGCTGAGTTGAAAGCTCCGCTCGTTTTTACTGTCGGCTCAAAGATTCCCGGAAAGCTATTGGCCGAAGCCAAGAGAAAGTTCTATGCAGGAGAGCTCGGCCCCAAGGAATGGCTCCCAGGAGAGAGGGAACCATTTGCTCGTCCAGCACCACGCGAAGCGCCTGCGCCCGCCGCTGAAGTAGCAGAGCGCTTCCCAGAAGAGATCGCCCGCTTCAAGGCCCAGATGGCAACGACGTTCGATGCCCGCCTGGATAATATCATCGCATCGCTCAGGCAGCCGCCAGCCGCTGCAGCGCCTTCAACGCCATTATCAAAGCCCCAGGAAGACTTGATGAGGCACGACCTGGCTTTCGGCAAGAGCGTGCTCGCCGCAGAGATTGACACGCCTACTGGCAAGGCTTCTCTCACAGACCGGTTGTCTCCGGAACACTTGAACCTTGTGATGAAGGCGCTCGCGCCAGCCCGCACTGTAGACGCTGAGTGGGAGCGCGAGAGGCTGCTGGACAAGACCGGGCTCAGAAGCGAAGTGGAGTCACTCACAGATCGCCTGAAGCAAGGCAGGAGGCTCGATAAGGAAGATGTGCTCGGCATTGCCGACCGGTTGTACAAGGCAGCGAAAGAGAAGGGCTATGCTTACAAGCCCCCGGAATTACGTCCTGAAGAAGTGTCACCATTCATCATGCGCTTGCTGAAGAAGGCGCGTCTCGACCCGCAGAAGGGAGTCACTGCGGAAGAGGCTGTGAAGGCCTATGAAATGCTGGAGAAGGGGTTGGTTGAGTCGAGTGCAGTTGACGCGCTGCGGGCTGTGCTCGTCCGCGCTGGTCACCAAGTCCCTGAAGTCGTTCCGCCAGTTCCGATGTTGGGCGCTGCGCCCAGGGTTGCGGAAGGCACTGCTGTAGAGAGTGCGATGAGGCAGATTGAAAGCCTGCGCAGTGAGATGCACGGCGAACTGAACTGGTTTGAGGATAGGCTGCTCGCAGCTGCCGGCGTGATGCCAGCCCCGGCAGAAGCGCCTGCAGGACTTGAGGAGGTCAGAGGCGTTATCAAAGGCGTGAGGGAAGGCGCTATCGAGCCCGGCGTGAGGGCCATGGTCATGAGGGCTATGGAATCCGCTGCGCGGCCGCGCGTCAACCAATTGGCTTCATTGGCAAAGTTAGCTGAGCAAGATGGCATAACGCCTGCATTCATCAAGCAGATTCAGGAGATGGAGCAGCACAAGCTTTACAAGGACATGAATGTCTTCGACATCCTGCGCGAGAAAGCGAGCCAGGAGCCCGCAGCCAGGATCGTGAAGGACGTCAGTGAACCGTTGCTCAGAGGCGTGAGCAAGGAGTTGGAGTTGGCGGATTCTGTCACAGGCATTCTCGCGAAAAAGCCGCGGTTGGATGTGCTGGTCCGGGCGATCAGGAACAACGAGTTCACGAATGCTTCGAGGGAGATTTTCCGCAACAAGTTGGAGTCTGTGCGCGAGGGCTTGAGCAGCCGCGTGCATGGACTGGACATCACAACATTGAAGAACATCACGCCCAAGGAAAAAGAGCGTCTTGAGGCGCAGATAAAGAGCATCCAGAGCAAGCACGAGAAGGCTTTGGAGTTTGGCCGGGAAACGGATGCGCTCGAGAAGCGCGTTGAAGCTGTCGAAGAAGAGAAGCGCGAGCAGGCCATGCAGGAGTACGCTGCCAAGCGCGATGCATACCGGGCTGAGATGAAGAATATCGAGGACCATGTGGATGCGTTCGAGCACGTTGTTGAGATGGCGAAGCGCAACGAGCTGCCTGCAACCGGACACAGTATAAACCTGCTGAAGGCAGCGATTTCCTCGATGAAGCCCAGGCGCGGCATGGCGCGCAAGGACATGGTCGCGAGAGCGATCCAGCCCAAGTTGCGCCAGCTATCGAGAGAAATGGAGATGCGCAAGTCCATCAAATCCAAGCAAGCAGAGCTGGAAGGAGCGCTGGAGGGATTGACTGAGGGGCAGCGCGACCTTGCCAAGAATGTGTGGAAGAGCTTGTTCAATGACCCGATGGTCATGAAGCACGGCACGCTCCCTAAAGTCAATAAGGCGATGGATGTGCTCCTCGATGCTGCGAAGCTCATGCGCGACGGCAAGGTGGACGTGACTAGAAAGAGCTTGGAGCGCATGCTCGAAGCGTCGAAGGCGCCGGAACCACTGCGCGCAGAGCTTGTGGCAAAGTATCCTGAGATGCGGCCTGCGCAGATCGTGCAGATGGAGTGGAATGAGGCTCGCCGGAAGCGCATTCCCCTCGAGCTCCGCGAACTTAGTGCTTCGATAGCCGCCCTGCCTGAGAGCCAGCGTGGGGCTGCTGAAGAGTTCGTGAAGCCTGTGCTGGATGAGTTGTTTAGCAGGTTGCCGGAGCGTATGGAGCATGAGGAATTGCGCGAGGTTTTGACGAACATCGCGAACTTCAGGACACTGCTGAAGGAGATGAAGAACGACAGGATCACAGTCGATAAGGATGTTGTTGACACTGTGAAGTCGTTCACCGCGGAGAAGTCGAAGGCAATGAAGGAGTACTTGCCATCGATCCGCACTGCCGAAGCAGGCAAGCCTGCGGGAGCCATGGAAGAAGAAGGGATCGGGTTTGAAGCCATTTCGGCGGCGCCGGGTTTCGCAGAAGCCATGCGCAAGAAGACAGAGAAGAAGATGGAGGCGTTCGTGAAGAAGCAGCGTCTTGAGAAAGAGGATTTGGAGAAGCGCAAGAGCGAGATTGCCCGCATGACTGAGATCGCGAGCATGGACATCTCTGACCTGGATGAGTTGACGCAGGAGACGCTGAAAGCGCCTCTCGGAAGGCTGGCAGGCAGCATCCTGTCGGTCAAGAGACTGGTTGAAGAGGAGGGTCTGCGGCCGCCCAATGTAATGAATGCTTACAACGACATGCGCTTGAGGACGAGGGTCATCCAAGAGGCAGTGCGCATCGCGAGGGAAGAAAAAAGGCCGATAGATGCGAGGGCATTGGAGTTGATTACCGCGGAGTTTGAGCGCAAGCCGCGGCTTGAGAAGATAAGCGCTGAGATCCGTAGGACGTTCATGCCCAAAGAAGCGCTGAAGACTCTGGCCCAGAACGCGATTGCAGAGTCCGGCGTGACGGCGCAGGGCAGGAAGTACTTCATGTCCAAAAAGCAGGGCGGGTGGTATTTCATCAGGCAGGAGAAGCCTGTTGAGGGCCAGGAGCCGAAGCTGTACATGATTATGGAGGGGGAAGTACCCAAAGAAATCCGCGACTCGCTGGTAGCGCAGAGGGATGAAGCCATTGCTTGGGCTGTTCCTTCCAAAAGCTTGAAGAACAAGTGGGTCGCGAAGGTGAAGGGCCGCGAGCTCGATGTCGCAGAGAATGTGCTGTCTTACGCATCCCAGCTGTATGACAGGCTCAGCAAGCCGGATGATGGCGCGGTCATGGAGCAGCACCAGCGCGTGTTCGGCGCAGTCCAGAAGCTGAACAGGTACGTGATGGACACGCGTGCGGCCATGGAAGCTCAGAACCGTTCCGAGCCCACGAAAGAGGAAGTGCTCAAGCTGCGTCATGGAGCGTTCCACGCAGAGCGCGAGATCGCTCTGCTGAGGGCAATAGATTCGGCGGTTGATCGGGGCGAGGAAGTCAATGAATCGTTCCTCAGCGTTCAGAAGGACATTTTGAAAGAGACTCCGCCTTCCAAGGATGTGTGGAACGTGCGGGTGAGTGAGGAGCGGAGCGTTCCTATCAAGGGAGAGCAGTGGCTCATCCGGCCGTCCACGCAGTTTGTTCCTGAGCTGTACGTGCGCGTGAACCCCGATGGTTCGAGGACTGCTTACACGCCTGAGCATCTCGACTTGGCTACGCTGAGCGTGCTGAGGGAGCAGGCTGCGTACCAGGACTGCTTGAGCAATTGGATTCGCGTGCCGAGGACGGGCAGTGTAGAGGCTTTCGTGCGCGGCGGAGTGTACCACGCTTTCGAGTTGGGTGAGGGAGGCGCAGTGCGCATTGTTCCTGTGAGGAACATGCCAAAAGAAGTCAGTGATGCAGTGAACGAGGTTTTGGGCCTGCGCACTGAAGAAGCGAGGCTTAACTTCGCTGCGACCGCTACGCTCAAGGACGAGTTCGGAGCGACTTCTGATGTGAAGCGGGCGGAAGAGAGAGTGAGGTCGCTGTACCCAAGAAGCCCGGAGCTCGTGAGCCAGCTGGTCGACAGCCTGCGCGTGGAAGCAGAGAAGGACTTCGTCACAAAATTCCATGTGACTGATGACATCGCCGGGCTTTCAGAGGAAGCTCGTCAGGTCGTGGAGCAGCAGAGGCAGGCCGCGATGGGTAAGGTAGAGCCGCGCCTCATCGCAGGCCCGCTGAACATAGAGTATGATAGTAAGCAGTACCGCATGTGGGTAACGTCTGACCTCCGCCGCGAGATCTGGCGCTTGGACAGCGAGGGCAGGATGGAGGCAAGGATAAGCCCTGCGCGCTTCTATCCCATAGATGAGAAGGTGGTTTACCATGACGTGACCAAGCTCGTAGATCTCAGGGCAGTGCCTGTCGGCGAAACAGAGGAGAAGGATTTCGGCAAGTTCAGCATAACGATAACCGAGGGGCGTGCGTCATACCAGAAGTTTGACGGCGACAAGTGGGTTCGTGTCAGGGACCTGGATGCGAATGCTCAGGCCAAGCTGAACGAGATGATAGAGGAGTTGCGTCCGGAACCTGTTCACGAGATTAAGCCGCTCACGGATGAGGAGCAGGCGCACAATGAGCTTGTCGATGCCTTGCATGAAGCTTCACTGCCTTTCTACCAGCGTGAGGTGAGGCAAAAAGGCGATGTGCAGTATGTGCTTGACCCGCTTTCCGAAGTTGGTGTGAAAAACAATGGCATTGTTACTGTCGGCGGGAGGTCGTATGACCTTAGCACTGTGGGGGGCATTGCTCGGTTGAATGCCGCTCATCCTGACAAGCTTGAGGCGCTTGTGGGGACTGGGGTTCTGGAGACGCCTAAGGAGCGCTGGGTTGATGCTGATGCCTTGAGGGTGCTGGGCAAAGTCCCTGCATACAAGGAGTTGTTGGAGTTCAACGCCAAGAATGCCAGCGCAGCTGGTGTTGGAAAAGAGTATGCTGGACATGACCTGACTACTGCGGATGGAATCAAAGCGCTTGATGAAGGGGAAGTAAGCGATCTTGTTGACAGTGGCGTGCTTGAGATCCCGATGGTGCGCAGGTTCAAAGTCACCCCACGCACTGCGGAGTTCCTGCGCTTCAAGAAGGCGCCGGGAGAGTACTTGGATGCAGAAGGCAGGGCTTATGACTTGCGCAAGCCGAAGGACTTGAACCGGCTTGCGAGCGCTGATTTCGAGGCTGTGCAGAATCTTGTGAAGAAGAGAGTGTTGAGCAATGAGCTTGACTTGTCGGACCCGAAGGACATGAGCGTGTTCAGGAAGGCCATGCCTGCAAATGCGAAGAGGTATAATAAGTTGGCAGTCTTTGATTCCGCAGGCAACGAAGTTCGTGCAGTCGCTTCAAGGCAGTTGAAGTACGAGCCATCCGATTTGAAGAGGAGGGCAAGTGAGACTGTGAGGGAAGACACTGGCTTCAACATGGATTTCGTGAGAAAGGAAGAGATGAAGATAAAGGTGGTGGCGAAGAACTTGGAACTCAAAGCCAAGAGAGAGCGGGGCGAAGACATCACTGATGCAGAGGTTGAGGAGTTCGAGTCGCTCAAGGGGAATGCTGTCAAA
Source organism: Candidatus Iainarchaeum sp. (assembly GCA_016939415.1). Lineage (GTDB taxonomy): Archaea > B1Sed10-29 > B1Sed10-29 > WALL01 > WALL01 > JAFGGZ01. Next base: position 8,789 of record JAFGGZ010000015.1, read on the forward strand.
GCGTTTGAGGACGTTGAGCTCAGCGAGCGTGCTGAGGAGTGGGCGGCGTACTTGACGTCGCAGGGTGTTGCTCTTGCAGGGGAAACGCCGGAGATGACTGCTGAAAGGCTTTACTCTGAGGGTGTTATCGGCTTGGATAGTTACGAGGACTTCGTTGCTGTCGGTTCGGATCCATCCAAGCATACCGGCGTAAGGATTTTGGATGAGCTCTTGGAGAGGGATACCGAGTATGTTTCGCCGAGGCAGTTCTCGTTCATGCCTTCCCCGACCCTGGTCTTAGGAGAGGTCCCATCTTTGGAGATGGCTGAGGCGCGGGCCAGGGAAGCGGATGAGGATAAGCAGAAGATTGAAGAAGCCCATTATGTCCTTACGAGCCGCGTGGACGGCATCCGTTCGATAGAGCGCTCTGACCCGCAGACATACAACTTGGTAAGGGAGATAAGGCGTTTCGTGCCTGGCACGAAAGTGGCGCTCAATCCTGATGAAGTCGGCACTGTAAAGACTCAGTTCCTCGGCGAGTTGAAGCAGCTCGACGAGGATGCGTTCAATGCGTTCAAGACGCTTGAGGCCAGAGAATCTTCCCGGAACAAGGGGATGAAGGAGTCGCAGGTTTGGGAGAATATCCATGACATACTGATGAGTTACACGAGCATGGAACTGGTCGCTCCCATGTACATGGAGCACATTGAACACGCGCGCACCAATCTCCTTGAGCGGTTAGCCAATATGGATCCAGAGGCTTACGCTGCTTTCGGGGCGCTGGACCGCGCGAGGAAGGATGATGTCAACGAGCGGTCAAGAGACCTTGTGAGGTTCGTCAACTGGCTCACTGTCCGGCCGGAAAAGGAGATGCCCGGCGACATGACTGTTGAGTCCAGGAGGGTCTTGCTTGGCGAGCTTCAGCAGCGTGACCCGGAGGCATTTAATGCCTTCGAGGCTTTGGACAGGTTCCAGGAAGAGCGCGAGAAGCAGATAAGATCGTATCTCAACCGCGTTGGCAAGACGAGGGTCAGCGAGTTGTGGGTCAATGTCAAGGGTGATCTCTCCAGTGCAGTGAACCAAATCGATGAGAACATCCATAGGTATGCTGTTGAGTACTTGCCTGAACTGTTCGGCGGCGGGAAGACGGAGGAGGATGTCCGCGAGAATGAAGCAGACATGCTGCGCAGCATGGATGACCTTTTGGAGCGCATAGACTACGAGCAGGATATCTGGAGGGTTCCTGTGGAGGGGGATGCAGCCGCTATCCAGCAGGCCAAGGAGGAGTACGATAAGAGGGAGGCGCTGAAAGCCAGGCTGCTGGAGGCAAAGGGTCGTTTCGGGCGCCACAAGAAGCTGCGTGAGTTCTTCAGCGGAGAGGCTTCTCTGTTCGATGCGGCTCGTGCGGGTTACTCTCCTAAAATGCTGATGAAGAAATATTTGATCCCGAGGAATATCCAAGCGAGGTTCGAGCACGGGGAGGAGGTCAGCGATGACCTTGTTTTTGTCGAGAAAAAAGCGAAGAGTGGCGCTTGGCTGATGCTTGACAATCACCTCAAGCAAATCATCCAAAGGCCCGAGAGTGTGAACAGGAACTGGGCTTCCCAGCTCCGCAGCAAGGAGAACAAGGACGAAGTCGTTAAGGAGATTGAGGCAAGGAACCTGTTGCCTTTCGTGCCCAGAGCCATGGAGCGGGCGGGGAAAGCGCGTGAATCGTATGTGAGGGATCCTGCTTTCCTCGAGGATTTGAACGGGCGGCGGATCGTTGATGTGTACAACAATGAGGTTGTGGTTGATGATCGTGCTGCTGAGTACTCGGCCGGCCGTTTGAACATGGTTGGGGATCACTTGGTGTATTCGACTGGCGTTGAGGCGAAGGACTTGCCGAAAGAGGCTTTGACAGACATCGGCATGGATTTGATTGAGGCAAGGCGGCTTGCAGCAGCAGAAGCATTGTCCGGGATCGTGCCTGTTGTCGGTGAGCGCATCACTGGCGAGAGTATCCCTGCGCTGCGCTTCGATGAGCTCGGGCGGGTCGAGTACTGGGATAGGAGAGGCTTGACGCAGGAACAGAGAGAGCGCGTCGAGAGGGTTGAGCGCGAGGCAGAGAGCATCATGCGCGATGTTGACGACGACAGGTTCGCGGACATCGACGCTGTCATTGAGGAAACCCGTAAGCGGAACCTTGATAAAGTACAGAGAGAGATGAGGACTGTGTGGACTGCGGATGCAGCGATCAGCAGGATACAAAGTGATTACAAGTACGGGTTTGTCGGCAAGCGATTGAGCAAGCTGCCTGGCGTTACAGTACGGCGCAAGGAGATGAAGACAGCGCTCTTGTTCGAGGGCGAGGAGAAGGCTTTCGAAGCGGCTGACCAGCTCACCATGAGCATCGATGGAGCCAGGGTTGAGCAGATACGCCAGGAGATAGGCGAGCTGAATAAGTACTCAGCTGAACTCAAGAAGATGGATAAGAAGCTGGACACGACTAAACTTGATGGCCTCATAGCAGTTGCGGAGGAGCGTCTTGATCCGAGCGTGCGGCAGGCGCTGGTGAGGGCTGAAGAGCGCTACAGGAGGATTACGGGCGGCGAGCCTAATGAGGATATCGAGAGGGCGCTCCGCGAGGGAACAATTGTTCAAGCAGAATCGTTGATGGACAATTATGAAGAGAGGAGTGTCAAAGCCGCTATTGAAGACGTATCTAAGAATGTCGACCTCTTCCTGAAAGAGACGAAATTGGAGGCAACCCCTAGGCTGAAAGAGTTGACAGAAGCTCTGAAGCGAGCAAGGAGTGCGGAAGTTATCGACACCTTACAGCAGGGGATCAACCGCGAGATGAAGGTTATGGGGGCGACTCCTTTAGGGAGGCGGTTGCTTGAATTGGATGACGTGCTTAGAGAGAATCCTCGTGACACGGACGCGTTGAAGGAGATGGTGTCTGTTCTTCAGGGGCTCGGCCATCCTCGTGAAGATGTCTTAGCAGTGATTGATGCGTTGGAGAGTGCTTTGCCTGACGCTGAGAAGGATACAGCGGGGATGATTCGCAGGGATTATCTTGCTTCTCAGGGAGTCAGGGTCAAGAAGAGGCGCGTCCGGAAGCGGGCTGTAACCGTTCCTGCTGAGGGGGTTGAAGGCGCTCCTGGCGAGGTTGCTGCTCCGGTCGATCGGGTTGATGCTGAATTGGCGAGTGGCGTGCGTTGCCTTGATCAGCTCGTGCCGGATGAGGCGTTGGAGCATGCTAACAATGCTCTGGAGCTAGAGCCCGGTAGCAAAGCCGCTATGAGGATGCAACTCAGGGCTTTGGACGAGGTGTACGCTCGGGACAAAACTGGGGGAGAGCGCGATGTTGAGGCAATACGCACTGCGCTCATAGCGTCGTGTGATGCGTTGATTCAAGTCAATCCTGAAGAGCTTGAGGCATTCAGGGTGAAGGCGCAGGCCCTTAGCGACGCGAAGCAATTCGACAACGCTGCTGCGGTGCTTGCTTCTGGCAGGGCCCGTGCTGAATCGCTAGGTTCTGAGCATCAAAGGGAAATGTTCGACGAGCTCCTTAAGTTCGTGGAAAGGGAGTCGAGAGCGGCTGAGGTCAAACCAATCGAGGAGCTGCTGAAGGGGAAGGTCACGGAACTCAAAAAGGAAACAGGGTCTGGCGGGCCGGAGGCAGAACCAATTGAGAAGCCGGAGGTAGGAGAAGCTGAAAAGCAGGAGGAAGCACCTCCAGAACCAGAAACTGAGCCGACGTCTGAAGATGTCAAGCGGGCTGAGGCGCTGTCTTCGGAAGAGGCTGAGGCGCGGCGCGGCAGACCAGGACGGCTTTCCCTGCCAAAACATTTGGGCGTGCCCCCTGTAGAAGGAGGGGTTGGTGAAGCGCCATTTGCGGAGATCAAAAAGGAGGCTCCAGCTGCTAAAGAAGTGAGTCCGTTGGAATTGACGCCAGAGGAATTGTCCAGTCAGTTCGTGCGCAATATACGCGCATTGCGTCCTGAAGATCAGGCGGAACAAATCAATAGTATGGGTGAAGAGCCCTTGAACAGTTTGCTTACTGAGGATAAGACCTGGCCGTATGCACACATAAAGCCTGTCTCAGCTGATGAAAAGTTCTTGAACAGTTTGCTTGCTGATGATGAGGTGGTAGTGCGCGGCGAGTACCCGTCTGATGTGCCTGAAGATGAGAGGAATATGTTCCGCGTGGGAGCTGTGCGCAGGATGGGCTTGGTTTTCCATCGCTTGCCGAGCGAACGCGACCGCATTATCCGTTCGTTGGTGGATTTGCTCAGCGACCCTGACAACATGGTGAGGGCGAACGCAGCAAAAGTCCTCAGGGAAGACTGCGGAAAGAGCGCGCTCCCGATCCTGAGAAAGCGGTTCAGTGGCATGAATGCGTATGGACAGAGGAAGGTCAAAGACATCTTTGATGATCTCGGCGAAAAGTTTGAAGAGCCCGAAGAGCAGGTTGAAGAGCCCGCAGAGGCGGCAAGGGCAATGGTGTTTACAAGAACAAAACTGGCTGATGAAGTACTCAGAAGCGGCAGCAAGCCGGAGCAGCTTGAGTTACTGAGAGAGTTCGATAGATTTATAGATAGAGACGCTTTTGATTTCTTGCGGATGGCGGTTACAGACGCGTCCAACTACGAAGCAAGGATTGCGGCGATTAACAGCGTGGTTAAGCGAGAGAATGAACACCACGCCGAAGTTGTGGACTCGCTGCAAAAGGCCTTGCAGGATGGTAGCAGGAACGTGCGCATGCTTGCGATCGAGCGGCTCGGTGAGGTCGGTGGCGAAAAGTCAATTGCACCGCTGAGTGCTTTGGTCAACAGGAGGGGAAAAGAAGGCCAGGCCGTCAAGAACGCTATCAAGCGCATCAATGAAAGGCTTGGAATGGGTGCTGCGAAGGTTGAAAAGGTTCCGGATACCACAGCGAGAAAACCTTCTGTTCAGTTTAGACCGCTTCCCCCCGGGTCAGAGAAGCCCAGAACAGGCAAGCCGGAAGGAGAAGGAGCAGCAGATGACGTTGCTATAGACAAGTCGTTCATCGGGCCGATAGAGCGTGCTATGGGTGCGGGGAATCTGACGCTTGCAAGACAATTGTTGTCAGGCTTCGAGCCTAGCAGTAAGACAGGCGAAGACCAGAAACGCTTACTTGAGGATGCGCTCAAAGCAGCGGAAGCGCATGAGGCAGCAAGGCCGCCTGCAGACTTGGCGGAATTGGCAGCCCTGGCGGAATGGGCAGCGGAGTTGGGCAGCAAGGACCCGTCTGTGGTGAGGAGGGATATAGCGAATGCAGCGCTCAGAGAACCAGAACTTGTAATGGAAATAATTGTCAGCCCGAGCACTCTCCCAGCCAATGTCGAGCTTGCGGTCCAGGAGCTGCTGAAGCGATCGAATGGAGTGGAGCTTGTGGAACAGCTCCTCAGGGATAAGCGCCTCTCTGGCAAGGCCAGGAAGGTTGTTGAGGATCTCCTCAGTAAAAAGAAAGAAGCTGACGAGGGATGGGAGAAGCTGTAGTGCAACGGGGATTATGTAAATGCCTGTTGAACCTAGGAAGAAAGCGAAGCCGCCGGAGGAACGGCGCGAGCCAGAACTAGTGGAAATCCCTCGTTACACTCCAGAAGAACGGCGCGAGCAGGAACCAGTGGAAATTCCCCGCCTAACTCCTGAAGAGCAAGCCCGTGTAATTGAAGTTTTACAGCGGCTACCTCTTAAAGAACAAGCCAGTGCGATGGAAAAATTACGGCAGCTAATTCTTGAAGAAGACATTTCACGGCAGCCAACTCCTGAAGAAGCTGCTATCGAGGAGCGGAGCCTTGGAGAAGTCAATCCCGACGCGCTCAGTCGCGTTGCCGAGAGCTGGCGGGAGCAAGGCCTGATGGGTCGCCGGGAAGGCGGCGGGGGTGGCAGCCTCAGTGTTGGGTTGGATTTGGGTTCGATGCTTCCCGTCCTCGTAGTGTTCATTGTGATATTCATAGTACTAGGATTGCTAGGAGTCATATGAGGTGGTGCGAATGCCGGAAGCGAGAAGATCAATGAAACCGAAGATCATAAGCGAACTGTGGACGCCTGAAGGCCGTGAACAAGCACGTGCACAGCATGAGCTGTTCAAAAGCCAGTTGAAAGCTACGAGCAACTGGTCACTGCGCCAGCTTAGGGGAGCGTGGCGTGACTACAGGATGGTAAAGGGCATTGCAGAGCGCTCTGAGCTTGAGCACGGGCTTGAAGACCTTGTGGGCAAGCGCGTGTGGCTGAAACCTCACGAGCGCCAGGTCATCCGTAATGGCCTTGGCATTGAGCCATCGCTGTGGATGAAGGGCGAGCACCTGCAAAGAACTTACTCTGAAGCGCTCAAAAAGCTTTCCAAGAGCGTCGGGCAAGCACCATTGCCAGGTGCTGAAGGCCCGGTTCCTGAGCTTGCAGAAGACATTGGCGGAAAGCAGCTTGAGCCAGCACCGATTCCGTCAGAAAGGTCACCTGTCGTTCAACGTATTTTGAATTCTATGGGAACTCAGCCGGAAGCCACGTTTGTGGGAGTACAACCTCTTGTTGCGGAACCGTTGGCAGAAGGGATGCTGCGGGTTGATCCCCGCCACGTGCTTAAAGCGCAATCATCCCTCGGCAGGCTTGCTGATCTGATCGCGCCACCGACGAGAAAAGCAGGCTCAGGAGAGATAAGCTATGATCATTATAACATGCTGCAGAAGCTGTTCTTGCCGCACGCTGCAATGGACGAGTGGGCTGAAGCTGATCGGCTCAAAGACATGATAGGCATGTACGCCGGTAGGAAAGCAGTGGAGGATATCGAGAGCATTCAAGACAGGCTGGAGCGCGGGAGGAGCGTTGACGCGAAAGAGCTTGCGGGTGTCGCAGAGCATTTGAAGGCGTACGACGCAGCCAAGCTAAAGGCAGTTGGCGAGCGTGCTGTCCGCGAAGGAAAATTCCGTGACCTGGATGAATTTCTCGAAAAGCATGGGTACGAGCCAAGCGCTGTTCAGCGCGAAGAAGGGGGTCCGCAGCCAGAGAGCGCTGAACGATTGAGAGAGCTCTTAGATGATGTTGGTCTCAAACCCGGCCAGTGGGGTCAGGAGCTTGATGAGAAGAGGGCGAGGTTTTCTACGGAGCAGAGGCTGTTGTCGGCTCGGCTGGCCAGCAACATGCTCAAGGCCGCGCGCGCCAAGCAAGGTTCTCCAAGGGCAGAGGATGAAGCGGGACGCAAGCAGGCGCTTTCCGAGCTCGGAGTTCGTGATTGGATTAGCATTGCAGACGCGTTGAGGGAAGCGATCAAGGGTTATGATGTGGATCGTCTTGAGAGCGAGGGCAAGCTGGGTCATGTCTACGAAGAGCTTGTTGCGAAGAGCGGTCTCTCGAACGCCAGCGCGAGGCATGTGGTTGATCACTTGGTTGAGGAAGTGAGTCCGGAAGAGTTGCAGCAGTTTGCTGATGGAGCGAAAAGTCTCGTGGAACTAAATGAAAAATACGTCGAGCATGCTGCTGCCCTTGAGAAGAAGGCAAAAGATTTAGGAGAGGCGTTTGAGAAGGCTGGCAGCGTGAAGGACAAGGAGTCTGTCCTCAGCCGCATGCAAGCGATCATGGTATCAGCTGATAAGTATCAGCAGGGGCTGCAGAAGGGTGTGGGGGAAGTAGCATCGCAAAAGATGCCTGGCTCCGTGCGCGAAGAGGATGTCCTGAATCTTGTGAGCGAAGCGCAGGAGCGCCTCGGTCTTGCCATTGACGCTATCAAGCAGAAGTACCGGGCGCTCAAGGCAAGCGTTGGCAGGGAGTCTTCGGGAGAGATAAATCTGCGCACCATTGATTCTTTGCTCGAAGGATTAGGCGAGAACTTGCGCGATCCCAGCAAGGTGAAGGAAATTGCCATGAGGATTGCTGAGTTGAATCCATCGCCTGAGCAGATTAGTGACTTGATATTGGTGCAATCTGAGGGGGCGGACAAGGAGGATGCCAAGTTCATTGTAGTCAAAGAGGCACTGGAACGCATGAGCAGGAAGGACTCGGGTATCGTCAGTTCGGTGGAGTCTGTTTTACGCAGTGGGTACGAGGACGCGCCTGAGTGGAATAACGCTGCGTCGGTCTTCCGCAGGATTACCGGCAAGGACATAACCAAGCCGAGAGGCATTGAGGGCATAATGAAGGACTTGACGAACACTGACGTTGCCGTGCGTCAGGATACGGCACGCAAGTTGGGTGAGATCGGCAGCAAGGAGGTAGTGTTGCCACTGTTAACGCTTCTCGGTGATGAAGACAGCGGTGTTCAGCATGTGGCTGCAAGCAGTTTGAAGCAGGTGGCTGCAAGCAGTTTGCGGCAGGTCATCCCAGGGTTGGAACCTCTCAAGCAGAAGGGTGCGATTCAACTCCTCCGTGACTCCGGCGCACCTGCAGCAGTTGGATGGATACAAGAAATAAGCGCGTCAACCACAAATCCAGTTATCAGACAATATGCTGAAGAGGCCTTAGATATTTTGCGCGGGAAATCACAGCGTCCTGAACGCAAACCGAAGGAGTGATGGAGGGGAGGTGAATACCGACACTCCATGAAATCCGAAGAGCTGGATACAGGCGGGACAGGAAATACGTCCCCACACTAATCAAGACGCTGCAGGGAACTGAAGAGACGCTGCACGACGCTTCGTGCCATGCTCTGAGATTGATACTGAAAGAGCATTATTCCCCCAAACTCCTTCCCAATCTCGTACTGCTGATGGGTTCGCCCAATCCCCGTGTCAGGGAAAGCGTACAGAACATCATCCTGGATTTCAAGTCGGACGACATTCGCAAGCACTTGGCTGCGGTTGAGCCAGACCCCCTCGTGGGCGAGTATGTCCGCAGGATTGTCGGCGATAAAGGCGCTTTGCAGAAGATAGAGCGGTTGTCCGGCGTGGACGTGCCCACGGTCTCGCAGCACTCATACCGACAGAGCCTCGCCCCGCCTTGGCAGAAGAAAGGATGAGTTTCGGTGAGCCGGAACCTTCTGAAGTTGAACCGCCAACAAAGCGTCCGCCGGTCATACTACCAGTCCAGGAGGGGCCTGAAGCCAGAAAACCGGGCAAGCCAGTGATTCGGCGGGCTGAGGAAGGCATTCCGCTCGGCCGCATCATGATGGATGCCCGCGAGCAGGATATAATCCGGGGCATGTTCCATGACGCGAATCGTTTGTATAAGGAATCGCTCGCTGAGAATGACGAGAAAGAGATTCCGGCAGTGCTCGCATTGGTTAATCACCCGGACGGTAAGACGACCATTGAGGGGTACAAGGTGTATCCAAAGGCAGCGTTCTGGAAGGATACTAGCGATGCATATTACCGGCTCACAAGAGGCACTCCTGAAGCGGATGAAGCGCATGAAGAGGTCAGCTCGTGGCGCGACAGGATAGTGGGAGATCTCCAGCGCAAGTATCCTGACTCGTCTGTCGCGACTGCCGAACTGCACAAGCACCCTGAGTGGTACGGAACGAGTCTCAGTGAAGCTGACCACTACCAGCAAGGCGTGAAGTCCAGTGAAGGCCGTGTCATCGGGACATTCTGCAGGCAGTTGGATGAACGCGGTGCGGAAACGGGAAACATTGTTTTGACGCTGTACCGCAGGCATTACGAAGGCCCACCAGCCAATGATACTCCCGGCGAGACAGAAGCGGACAAGACGGTGTATTACGCCAGTCACGTCTACAAGAAGTATCCCGCTTTTGAGAAAATCGCTGATTATGTAATCCCGCTGGATGAGGACGTCGTTCTCAGACCCAAGCGTGAGGAAGTTCCTGTCATCCCTGTGAAAAAGAAGGGGCCAACAGTGCATGAAACAGTGCTGAAGGCCGGTGTCAGGTACGGATCCGGGGAAGAGATCCCTCCAACCCAGTCCATAAAGCGGGAGCCTTCGTACGTGCTCCCTGCCTCGGCAAGGAACGTCACCCTCCGCATCCTGGAACAGTACGGTGAACGCGAGCCGTTTGTGGTCTTAATCGGCGAGAGGAGCACCAGCGGGAGGGAAGACGACCAGAGATTCAGCGTGAGCATCACTGGCATGTCTGACATAACAAAAACCGCGGGCCGGTATTATGTGGAGCTGGACTACGACAAAATCGGTTCAATTCAGAGGAATCTCGGAAGCGGCGAAGAGATTATCGGAGTGCTGCACATGCACCCGACGTCGCCTTTGGATCTGCCGACAATAGCAACTCCGAGAAAGCACCAGCTACCTCTGGACTCCTTCGTGATAGACCACACCCAGAAAGAGAAAGTGATGGTGCCGATAAATCAAAGCCGCTTGGACGGCGGTGAGGAAAGCATCAAACTCCTAAACGAAGATTTGCGGCCTTACGAGGCAATACTCCCAAGCGGGAGCGATGTCACGAACGTGCTCACGAACTTCGGCAACAGATCATCCATTCTCATGTATTACAGAGGGAAGCTATACCCCTGGCTCGTGAACAAGACAAAGAAGGGAACCGAGCTCCATTTGTCCAAACCCATCGAGCTGAAGAAGGTTGAGGCGGAGAAAACAGGACTGGAACCCGGCTATGTACAGCTGCTCAACAAAAGAATACGCTTTTACGCCCCCCAGGACCAGATCTTGGAGGGGAATAACTTGGACACTGCCCTCGAACAGTTACTCTACTCTGACAGAGCAGTGAAAAAGATTCGGAGCAAGAGAGAGCTGAAAACAATCCTCGACGAACTCGAGGAATATCCTGCAATACTCGTCAGGACAAAGAAAGGGACGTCGACAACGCTCCAACAATTGTTGAGGGAATCGACAGGGATCCGCAAGGGGCTATTGAAGTCAGCACGGGACATCCTGCTCGGCTGATCACTCGACGTAAATCGCGGGCTTCATGGGCAATGCCTTACCTGCCTTGCCAGCGGGATCGTATTCCGCCTTGTCAGCAGGGAGCACAACGAACTCCGAGCCGAATGACTTACTGAAGAAGCCCACGGCATTCTGCAACGCAGACGATTCCTCTTCCTGCGAGATCACGTCACCCAACACGTGCAGGTTCTTGGCCAGCCACTGCCCGTAAGACGCAGCAGCCTTCCCCTGGGACTTCACTGAATCATCAGCCATAATATCCGGGATGACCTGCTTCGCATCACCAGCCTGCTTGGCCAGGTGCCATGCAACGCGCTTCCATTCGGGTGAGACGTACACGAAGACCCTCTTCGGCGCGGACTTCGTCAACTCGATTATGCTCTGCACGTCCTCGCTCGTCGTACGCACCACTCCCTCAGCGAGTTCTGCAACGCGGTCAACCCCGTCTTCTTCTACGGCCGGCCAGGATGCATTGAAGATGCTGCCTTCATTCCCGAGCTTGCTCCAAACCTCTTCAGAAGCGTGTGGCATCACGGGCGCGAGGATTTTCGCCAGCACCCCAACGACGTACCTGTCGACGATTGCATTGCCTTCGCAGCGCTGCCTGTACCACTTATAATCATTCATCAGCTCGAAGAATCCCTGCGAAATCGCGGTGCGGAACGCCGTCGCTTCGTAAGCGTCTGTAGCAACGCTGACTCTGCGCTGGGTCTTCGAGAGCATCCACTTATCGATGGGAGAGAGTTCGCGTTCCGCCGACTGGATGGGCGCCAATTCCATGAACTTCTTTATCCAGCCGCGCATCGCTTCTGCCTGCCTCGACTGCCAATCCGGGTCTGCAGTGCCTTCGGCTGCGTACAGGAGGTTCAAGCGAATGGCATCGGGGCCGTACTTACGCAGGACATCGCTGAGGATGACGACGTTGCCCTTGCTCTTACTCATCTTCTCACCATCGCTCGTGAGGAAACCGTTCAAGCCAATGCCGTGCGGCCACTTCTTCTCGTCATCCCATAAGGCGACGTGGTGGAAGATGAAGAATATCAAGTGATTGCTGATCAAGTCCTTGCCGCTGTTCCTGAAGTCAACGCCGTACCAGTACCCAAAATCAGAACGCATCTGCAAGAGCAATTCCTTGTTAATGCCGGTCTTCACTGCAACCTCTTCGGCACTCCCATTGCCTCCTAGAACATGGTCAAAGAAATCCGGAGTGAGCTGGTCAGCGCTAATGCCTTCGGAGTAGATGTACTTTGCAAGGATGTAGTAAGCCATGTAAGCAGTCGAATCGCTCAACGTCTCGATGAGCCACTCCTTGTCCCACGGAAGCCGCGTGCCCATCCCCGACTTGCGCGTGCATGCCTTGTCCTGAACCCACTCTATGGAGTACTCCATCTGCGCGCGGTAATCCTCCGGGTACAGGACAAGCTTTTTCAGTGCGGCGCGGGCCTTCTCCTTCCACGACTCATCGCCGTACTTGAGGAACCACTGGTTCTCCAGGATCTTCACGATGCACCTGTTGGTGCATCGGCACTGCACAAAGTCCTCGGGTTCCCACATCTTGTCCGCGCGGCCTCCTGCAATGAATTCGTCTGTCAACTTTTCCTTGCAGTCGCGCACGGGCATGCCCGCGTACTTTCCAGTGTTGTCCTTCAGCACGCCTGTGTGGAACTCTTTTTTGTACACGAGCTTCGTCGCTTCCTCTGCTTTGGGGTCGTTCTGATCACTCACACCGAGCTCCCTGCTCACTTCAATGGCCGGGAACTCTCCCATGCCATCAACGCGTATCAGGGATATCGGGGTGATTTTTCTGAGCAACACAGGGTCTATGCCATATCCGGCGATGAGTTCCGGGTTGTCCTGGATGTCCTTGAGAGCCAGGTAATCCAACGGCGCGTGCGCCGGAACACTCATCACAACACCGGTGACGCCGCAAGGGTCGACGAATGCAGCCGGCAGGTTCATCACCTCACTGCCGGTCAATGGATTCGTGCTCGTCTTCCCGATAAGCTCTTTACCAGGGAACTCCTCCAGCACTTCCACATCCGTTAGCTGGTTCCGGAGCTTCTCTACTGTATCTTTGCTGATGATCCACTTCTCGCTGCCCACACGTGCCTTCACGTACGTGGCGTTCGGGTGCACCCACATGTTGGTCACGCCGAAAACCGTTTCCGGCCTCAGCGTTCCGGGCATGAGGTACGAGTCGCCGGCACGGAACTTCAGGAGCACGAACTCCACAGGGCTGACACCCTCGCCCCTCAGCCGGTCGTGGTCGCCCGTCGGGCTGTCGCACTTCGAGCAATAGATGACGGGGTGAGTGCCCTGCACTATGTAGCCCATCTCCTTCAGACGCAGGTACTGCCACTCGATAAACTTGTTGTACTGAGGGTCGATTGTCGTGAATGACCGACGCCAATCCACGCCAAAGCCCATCTGTTTCGCGAGTTCGGTGCTCAGCGCACGGTAATGCGTCACGATATTGCGGGGGTCCTCGAACGACTTTATCTCCTCGTTAGAAAGGCCTTCCCCGCGGTACTGCTTCCACTGCTTCTCCTCGCCAGCCTTCACGCGCTTTGAAGCCCCGACAATGGGCTCGCCTGTCGCGTGGAACGCGAACGGGAAGAGGACATTGCAGCCGCGCATGCGCTTGTACCTCGCGAAGGCATCGCACCTGCTGCCAGTGAACGCGTGACCCATGTGCAAGGAGCCATTCACGTAGGGATAAGGGAATGTCACGAAAAACTTTTTCCGGTCATCAGGTTCTGCGTCATAGAGCTTCTGCTCTTCCCATTTCTGCTGCCACTTGATCTCGTACTCTTCCATGCCTCATCCCCCAAGCGTTTCGATCATGGCATCCAACTCATTCAGATCATTGAACATGCGCCTCACCGCCTCAGGCAACTGCATCGGCTGGCAGTTCATGGCCTGCGCGGCCTTCCCCAACAACTCCCTACTTCGAATCAGCTCGCTATATTCCGTACTCTCGCCCCCAAACGCTTGCGGACATCACTCATGAGCTCGTCGATTCTGGGCTTGGACTCGAGAGGGATTACCCCCTCGCCTTTCTGCGGGGGTCCGCCACCTCCGCCCCCAAGCTTCCTGCACAGCTCGCTGACTATCTCTCCTGCGTTCACGCCTTGCTTCACGTACTCATCACCAGCAGAACAGAAGACGTACACCTTGTCCAGCACGCCGACGAGAAACAGGAATCGTTTCTCATCGGAAAGCCTTTTCGAGATCGCCCGGAGCTGCGGTAAGTTGGCCCTCGGAATGGTGCTGATGACCGCCTCCCACTTACCGAACCTCTCGAACTCTACGGGCATCTCTTCAGCCCTCTGCTTCCTCAGGACCTCAACCCGCTTCTTCTTCTCTTTCCACTGTTCCATGAGGCCGTTGACTGCTTCAGGAACGTCATCATTAGAGCACATGAGAAGCTCGGACGTCTCTTCCAATGCATGATACATCGTGGAGAGGTACTGTTTCGCAGCATCGCTCGCAGCGAACGTGATCCTCACCACGCCGTCCTGGATCTTCTCTGTACCAATTATCGTTACTATCTCCGCATCCGCCGTGTTCTTCAAGTGCGTGCCGCCGCACGCCTCAACATCCCAGTCCTTGACTTCGACGATGCGCAAGATTCTCTCCGGCACTGCGCCGCCCTGATACAACCGGAAACCGTACTTCTTTTCCGCTTCAACGCGCGGCATCTCCACGCTCGTGACCCCTCGGTTCTCTCTTACGACTTTGTTGGATAACTCTTCTATCTCCAGCACCTGCTCATCGGAAAGGCTGTCGTAATGCGTTATGTCAAGGTGCGCTTTGTCCGCTTCCTTTCTCGCACCAGCCTGCCACACGTGCTCGCCGAGCACGCGGCGCGCAGCGCCGTTGATGAGGTGCGTCGCGGTGTGGTGTTTTGCGAGCGCCTTCCTGCGCTGCCAATCGATCTTCCCGTGCACGCGTTTGGGTAACGCTTCATCCACCTGGTGCAGCACGACATCACCGACCTTCTGCACGCTGTTCACGCGGAACCCCTGCAACCAGCCGGTGTCGTAGTCCTGGCCGCCGCTTTCAGGGTAGAACGCTGTTTTGTCCAGAGCATACCACTTCTTGCCTTTCCACGTAATGCTCGCAACGACGTTTGCATCGAACTCGTTCACGTCGTTGTACACATCCTTTTCAGTGGGCAGTATCCCAAAAACAT
>JAFGGZ010000016.1 GCA_016939415.1 Candidatus Iainarchaeum sp.
AACACGATCGTGTTCAAGCCGGCCAGCGACTCCCCGCTGTGCGCGCTGGAGTTCGTCAGGATCCTTGTCGAGGCCGGCGTGCCGAAAGGCGTCGTAAACCTTGTCACCGGCTCTGGCAGCAATGTCGGCGCGCCCATGGTACGCCACGAGCTCATACGGTCCATCTCGTTCACTGGCAGCCGGGACATAGGCCAGTTCATCGCTTCTGAGGGTGGGCATTACCTGAAGCGCGTTACCCTAGAGCTGGGCGGCAAGAACCCGATTATTATCATGGACGACGCTGACCTGAAGCTGGCTGTCGACGGCTGCGTGTGGGGCGCGTTCGGCACGACTGGCCAGCGCTGCACTGCTGCTTCGCGCATCATTGTGCACAAGAGCGTGAAAGACTCTTTCCTCCGCGCTTTCGTGAAGCGCGCTAAAGAGCTGCGCGTCGGTGACGGGTCGAAGAAGACGATGGACATGGGCCCGCTCGTGAACGAGGACGCTCTCAAGAAAGTGCAGAGGTACGTGGACATAGGCAGGAGCGAGGGTGCGAAGCTCGTGTGCGGCGGCCATGCCATGAAAGGCTGGTTCTTCGAGCCCACAATCTTCGACAACGTGAACGTCGGCATGAAGGTCGCTCAAGACGAGATCTTCGGCCCGGTGGTCTGCATCATTGAGGCGAAGGACTTGGACGACGCTATCCGGAAGGCGAACAGCGTGGAGTACGGATTAAGCACAGCGATATACACGCGGGACGTGAGCAATGCTTTCCGCGCGATCGAAGGGCTTGAGGCCGGGTTGACGTACGTGAACGCTTCTACGATCGGCAGCGAGGTGCACTTGCCGTTCGGCGGCGTGAAGAAGACGGGGAACGGCACGCGGGAAGCAGGCATTGAAGGCATCAACGAGTTCAGCGAGACCAAGACTGTGTACGTGGATTATTCGGGCAGGCTGCAAAGGGCCCAAATCGACGTGGACTAGCTGATCGGCGTTCGCGCGCGCAAGAAACCCCGTCAGCGGCAAGCACGCAAGCATTTAAATCCTTGCTCTTCGTTTTTTGGTGCATGAAGTACTGGGCATTACTGGTGGCGTTGGCGGTTGCCGCGCTTTCCTTGCTCTACCAACTGCCGTTCAACGCCAACGCGTCCGCAGTCCTCGCCATCACTTTGTTCACTGCAGTCTTGTGGTTCACAGAGGCCTTGCCGCTGCACATCACTGCCTTGTTTGCTGCTTTCCTTCTCATAGCTTTCGGTGGGCAGTCGGCGCAGAACGTGTTCTCTCCGTTCTTCGACCCGGTCGTGGCCTTGCTGTTCGGCGGGTTCATCCTCGCTCTCGCCCTGCAGAAGCACGGGTTGGATGAGCGCATTGCAATCAGTTTCCTGTCCAGGCTGGGGTGCTCTCCGTTCAAGTTCCTGCTCGGCGTCATGCTTGTGACCGCGTTCCTGTCCATGTGGATAAGCAACACTGCCAGCACTGCCATGATGCTGCCCATCGCGCTGGCGGTTGTTTCAAAGTTGAAGGACAAGCGCAGGTTCGGCGCGTTGGTGGCTTTGGCCGTGGCTTACTCCGCGAATGTCGGCGGTTTGGGCACGATTGTGGGCACTCCCCCGAACGCCATTGCTATCAAGTACCTGGCGGATTACGGCGTGGGCGTGTCGTTCCTCGGGTGGATGCAGCACTCTTTGCCGTTCGTGGCGATTTTTATTCCGCTCATGGCGGCGGCTCTCTTCTTGTTCTTCAGGCCGAACGTGCAGAAGATAGAGTTCGGCCACAGGTTGGGGCGTTGGACGCGGGAGCAGAAGGGCGTGCTGGCAGTGATTTCGCTGACTGTCCTGCTTTGGGTGACGACTCAGCTGCACGGCGTGCACGCTTCTGCAATAGCAATGCTCCCGCCCATACTCTTGTTCGCGTCCGGCCTGCTTGAAGGCCGCGATTTCGAGAAAGCCAGGTGGGACATACTCATCCTTATCGGTGGCGGCCTTTCTCTTGGGGCTGCGGTCATCAGCGTGGGTCTTGATGCGTTCGTGGCCGAGCAGCTGTCTGCAGTGATGCTGGGTCATTCGTTCTTTGTTGTGGTGCTTATGGTAGTGGTTTCGTCGATCCTTTTGACAGTGATTGCCAGTAACACTGCGACCGCCGCGCTCTTCGTGCCTGTCATTATCTCTTTGGCCAGTGTCCTGGGTTTTGATCTGAAGACCTTGGTCATGAGCGGGGCCATGGGGACTTCGCTGGATTTCATGGTCCCTGTCGGCACGCCGCCTAACGCGATTGCGTACTCCAGTGGCTACGTTAGCATGAAAGAGATGGCCGGCGCGGGCATTGTGGTGGCTGCGCTTGGCGCGGTTGTGTTGTCTGTCATGGCGGTGTTCTTGTGGTGAGTCACTGTATGAGCGGCACTTTGTGGATGCGCAGGCCTTTTTTCGTCAGTGAGAGCGGGTGTATCTGCGTGTTGTAGTCAGTGCTGTTCATCGTCCTTATGCTGAGGGCGTGGATCTGCTGCCCGCTCTTCTGGATTACGTGGGTTTGTATGACTCCGTCTGCAGTGAACTCAGGTATCCCCGTCTTGCTGAGCCTGTCCTCGCTGCCTTCACAGAGGAGCATGGCTGTGCATTCCTGCTTGTCGAGCACGCGCTTGAGCTCGCCGAGCGCTGTGCGGAGCTTGAAGGGGTTGTCCATGAACTCTGCTATGAACGAGACTGAGTCCACGACAAGTCTCGGGGGTTTTTGCGTGAACAGCATTTCCTCGATTTCTGCTGCGTACTTCTGGAAGTTGAACAGTTCCGTGGTCTGGACGCGCAGCTGGTTCGTCTTCATGTACTGCTCGAGGTTCCAGTCCACTATGCTCGTGATATCTAGGAGGTCGTGCTGGTTCTTCTCGAAGGAGGAGTACACGCCGATTTCGCTGTTCTCTAGGCCGTGGTACAGGAATTCCAGCGCCAGCAGCCGCGCGTATGAGCCGAGCGGCCCGCTCACGAGCACTGAGAAGCCTTTGGGTATGCCTCCGTCGATGAGGTCGTCCAGTCCCCGTATGCCCGTACTTATCCTCTGCACGCTGGCTTTCTTTGGTGCGGCAGCGCTCTCTTTCTTGTTTGGCATGCGATTCCCTTTACTCATAATGGCTTATTTAAACGTACCACTAGGTGAGTGGGTTCGCCGAACGCGCCTGCATTCGGGGGTGTGGGTCTCAGCACCTGCCGCGGATTGTTCCGGATTCGGAGTGGACTATGTTTGCTTCGGACGTGTAGTTGAGTATTACGTCCAGGGTCCATCCTTCGCCGCTTCCTATGCTGGTGCAAGGCGTTGATAGGTATGTCGTGTCTGTCCTTGTCTTTCCTGGAGCTAGGTTGGCTGCGGCAGTGACGTTGTCGGAGTCGGTTCCATAGTAAAGGGTCAGGCTCCTCATGTTCTGGCCGAGCGTGTTCTGCCACACGACCTGTACTGCTGTTGTGTTGATCGTGGAGTAGTCAACGACCCTGAGTTTGTCGAAACCGCTGGTCCCTCCGGATGTGGTTCCGAACACTCCTGATTGCCATAGCACGATACCGACGATGACTACGACGAGTATGGCCCAGCCGTAGGTCATCAGGTACTCCATTGCTCCTTGTCCTCTTTTGGTCATCTTCCAGCCTCCTTGGTTGGCTTAAGGCGTTACAGAGAGCGTCTTTATAAATCTTTGCTCTTTGTATTCATTGTCAAGGCCTTCAATAACACGAGTAGGCCTCCGACCACGAGCACGCCGGGCATGAAGAACTCGTGCATGGGCATGAAACTGAATGCCCCGTTTATCTCGAGACCCCACACCCAGCCGAGCACTATCGTGAATACGGCCATTGCTTTCACGTAGAATAGGTTGTCTTGTTTTGTGTTCATTTTGCATCACTTCTCATGCGAAGAATCCTCCGAGCACATGCTTGAGCAGGTTTATGCTGAGGAGGAATAGGGTTAGCGAAAACGCTATGAATACTGGTATGAGCGGGAGTTTTTGGAGCTCGTCGCCTGTCTGAAGCACTGAAACAACGACTGCTCCGGACGTGGCTGAGATGACTATGTTCGCTGCCGAGAACAGGATGAGGGTCTCTGTTGCGATTGCTTGCTCACTCGTCATCCACTGCAATAGCCCGCCGCCCTGCGATACGACCCCGCTCTCCCTGAGCGACCCCACGTCCATGCGTTCTTTGACTATGGAAGAGAAGTCTATGAACGTGATGGACACGGAGTACAGGACTGGCGCGATTATGACTACTGCGAGCACTATGAACAGGACGTATGACCCGATGTTGGCTTTCACTTCCTCTTCGAGCACGCGGAACACGCGCATGTCGTGTGCCATCTCATCCAGGAGCCCGCCTAAATCGTGCCCGGATCTCAAGCTCTCTTCCATGAGCATGGTCACGCGCCTAACCAGCGGGGACTTGACGCGCTTGCTGAGGTTCTCGAATGACTTGTTGACTGAAAGCCCGGCATTGATCTCCTTGCCCATCAGCTCGAGCTGTTCTGCGAAGAGCCCGAACTCCTTCCTCGCAGAGGACAGCAAGGCCTTCTGTATGGGCAGTCCGGCCCGTATGTTCGCTGAGATGAGTTGCAGCGCGTCTGGGAGCACTTCCTCTATCTGCAGCGACCGCTTCAGGCCGTAGTACATGAGGATGTTGTACATCCCGAACACTGACACGAGGAATATGATGGGAGTGGTGATGGCTATCGATGCGAGTATGTCCTTCTGCACTGGCACGAACCGCCACAGGGCGTATGAGACGAGCACTGCCAATAGCAGGGAGTTCGTCACGGCGAGGAAGAGCCAGGAGTGCGGGTCCAGCGTCATGCCGGAGTACATTATCGCGTCTTCCAAGCGTTCCTGCTGCTTCTTCGGAATGGCTTTGAATATTACGAGCCCGAGCCTCTTGCTGATCCCTAACGCCGTTGTCACCACCTCAGTGTCGGTCGCTTGGACTTGATCATCTGTATGAAGAAGTACTGCGTGACTGTGGATACTGCCAGGTAACCCAGCAGCATAGGCTCGCTTATCTCAAGCGATGACAGTGATGATATGATGAGGAACAGCGTTATTCCGAGCGTGGGGAAGATGACTGTTATCATCATGTACATCATGGCCCATGGCGAGAGCTCTTTGCTGAACTTCTCGAAGAGCACTCTCTGCTCTGCCGTGAACTGCTCGACTATGACATCAAGGGTGGCCCCCATGTCAGTCCCCATGCGTATGGCGTTCACTATCTGCCAGACTGTGCGCCGCAAGTAGATGGATGGGTTCCGCAGCGCGAGGTTCTCAAGTGCCTGCGTCATGCTTACGCCCGCATTCACTTCCTGGACTGTCCTCTTCACTTCGCTGGACACGTTCCCGTAACCTGCTTCGCCCACGCTCACGAGGGAGTTGAACACCGGCGTGCCGCCCTTCACTTGTATGACTATGTGCCTGAGGGCCTGCAGAAAATCTTTGTCTATGAATGTAACGCGCCGCCTCACCACGTACGATGGGTACATGATTGTCTGCATGAAGACGAACGCTGCGAGCACGGCAGCCATACCCACGCCCATCGTCATCAGTTCCCATTGGCCGGTCGCATACATGATGACTGCGATCAGCGCCAGCAGCATGCTGCCCTGGAATAGTGCCGACATGATGGCCAGCACAACGTATATCTCCGCCTCGATGTTTATCTCTGCCTGCGCAAGGTCTGCTATGAGCTTTGGCCTCGCCCTCGCTACTTGGTATCCTATGCCGGCGAAGGCCTTCGCTATCTGAATGCTCTTATCCCTCGGGAGGGGTATGGGTGGGAAGTATTTCGTTATACGACCGCCTCCGGCTTCTTGCCCGCCTTAGCCGCGTTTACGATCTCATCAGGGCTTGTGTAGTACCTTCCTATGACGAGGCCGATGTCGTCGGTCCGTCGGACGTTGTTCTTGAGGAGCCATTCCAGTATCTTCTGCTTGTTACCCAGCTCGTCCTTCAGCTCGCGATCCGAAAGCCCTGAGAAAAGCTGTATCTCCGGCATGACTCGGATGCTGTCCTTCACCATCATGAACGCGTCTTCTGTCGGCCTCCACCGGAACAGCGTCCTGAACGATATCGTGCCTTCTGATGTCGGCAGGACTTCCGCGAACTCGAGCGTCCTCCTTATGCCGAGCCTCCTGTGCCTGAACTGGACGAGCACCATGTGCAGCGACTCGAGAAGTGTTTCGGATATGTCGAGCGGCGGCGTTATGAGCCTTCTCCTCACTTCTTCGGCGGTGTTGGCGTGCAGTGTTGCGTACACGGAGTGTCCTGTGTGCATGGCTTCGAACAGGACTTCTGCTTCGTTGTGCCGGCGTATTTCTCCGACGATTATCCTGTCCGGCCTCATCCTGAGGCTGTTCACCATGAGGTCGAGCATGGTCACGCCACCCTTGCCTTCCGGATTCGGCTGCCGAGTGACTAGGGGGACCCAGTGCAGGTAGTTGGGCAGCCTGAGTTCCTTCGTGTCTTCAATGCTTATGATGCGGTGGTTCGGCGGCAGGAACGGCGTCATGGCGTTCAGCAGCGAGGTCTTTCCGGATGCTGTTCCTCCGCTGACTAGGATGTTCATCTCGTATTGCATGCCCATCCAGATGAAGGCGGCTATCCCCGGGCTGACTGTGCCGTTGTCCATGAAGTCCACGATGCTCCACGGCTCCCTCGCGAACTTTCTCACTGTCATCGTATTGCCCTTGCTCGAGATGGGGAACAGGGTTGCGTTGCTTCTCTCACCGGTCGTGAGGTGGGCGTCCATTAGTGGGTTCAGCGTGTTTATCTGGCGTTCTGCGCGCCTCGCTATGCCGTCAGCATACTCGTACACCTGTTTCTCGTCGCGTACCTTGAGGTTGGTCTTGAGCCAGCCGTGCATCTTGTGGTACACCCAGATGGGTTCCACGCTGTTGTTAACGACGATTTCTTCGAGGCTGTCGTCAGAGAGAAGGAACTCCATCTTGCCGAGGCCGAGCATGTCGTTCAGCATGAGGTCGAGCAGCAGTGCCTCTGTCTTCTCGTCTAGTTTCGGAAGGTAGTCCTTGAACCGTTTTTCAGCGCTCTTGCGGTATCTGTCATCCACGCGCCCGCCGGCCTTTATGTCAAGCACTTCCTGCAGCCCCACGCCGACTTTCGAGGTTATCTCCTCCCTCACTTCGTCCATGATGATGCGCGTGCCCTCCCCAACTGTCGGCAGGTGCATGTCGTAAATCGGCGTGTACTCTGTCGGCGGCTTGACGATCACGATCCTGACCGGCGTCGACTTGGCTGTGTAAGAATACTCCTGCAAGACCTTTCCTTGGGGGTGGTGCATTACCATTATTTCAGTGCCTGGGACTCCCGTATCCGCCTCCTGTTTCGAGAAGATATCCTCCCACTTCAGTACACGCGGCATTGGTTTTATCGGCAGGGCTTTTTTCACTGTCTTGGCAGGCGCTTTCTTCGCCTTGCCTTTCAGGCCCTTCTTGACGTCCTCCAGCTCTTTTAATGCTTCTTGGAGTTCTTCAACAGTTACCATAATCATCCCCACACTCTGCTCATCACGTACGCCGCGGCCACGCCGGTGGCGAGGGATGCCACCAATAACAGCTTCTGCGCGTTCGAGAGGAATCTTACCCTGCTTTGTTCTTTGAGCGCCTGCGCTGCCTTTGCAGCTGACGATTCCCTCCTGTCAAGCGCGCTGTCCACTAAAAAATCTATGTGGACCTCGGTGTACCCGAGTGATCTTAGCTTGCTGCGTACCTCCACCTCTTTCTTGCGGAGCTCTGCTTCTCTCTTGCGCGCATCCTTCTCGCTGGTCTGAAGCATGAGCTTCACTTCCTGGATGGCCTCCAGGTCTCCTTCCGAAATCTCCGTGACCTCGTAATCAGCTTGCATTTACTTGCCCTTCTTCCTTGAAAGCACGCCCGCCGTTTTCCGGGTTTTCTTTTGTCGCGGTCTCCGGCTCGCTTTATTCTTGGTTTTTTTTGCTGTCGCGGTTTTCCCTTTCCCGGATTTCCTTTCCGCGCGCTCTGGTTTCATGGAATCTATCCTCGCTGACAGACCCGCATCTACAATAGCCTGCTGCTCTACTTCGCGCCGCAACTCAATTATCTCCTCTTTTTCGAGCTCGTCCACGCGCTTCCTGACTTCAGAAAGCGCTTTCTGGGTCGCGTTCTTCTCGACGTCATCCAGCTTCTTCAGAAGCCCTGCGTACGCGTCCCTGAGTTCCGTGCTGGTCCGCGAGGAAATCAGTTGGCTGTTCTCTTTCAACTCTTTGCGGAGTGCGCTTATCTCGGCCTTCACTGCTTTGGTGTCCTTGCCTCCGGTTGCTTCTTTTATGGCTTCCAGGAGTTCCATGCGCTGCTTTTTCCTCTCTGCTTCCACTCTGGCCAGCCTGTGCTCCAATTGCTGGACGCTGCCCCTCAGGTTTATGATGTCGAGCTCGCTTATCTCACCTCCCCTGTCGAGCCGCTCCTCAATCTCCGAAAGGTTCACTGCGAGGTTGAGCAGCTCGAAACCGAATCCTTTGTACGTCTCCTTCACCTGGCCGAACTCCTGCGCCAGCGTCTTGTTGAGATCGTCGACCTGCTTCTTCAGTGACTGCACTGATCCGCTGAGTTCCGAACGATCCTTGACGCGCTCTTCTTCCATGCGCTTCCTTTCGCTGCGGAACTGTTCCGATAGCTTTGAGTACGTGCCTTTCAGCCCCTCTACCTCGACATCCTTCTCTGCGAGGGACTTCCTCAGCTCCTCCATCTCCGCTTCGTGCTGCCTCTGCAGGGTCTTCAGCCACTTCTCCATCTCCCGGCCGACCTGCGGGTCAACGCCGGTTATCCCCACCTCCTTCTTTGCGGGGAGCAGTCGCTCCCAGAATCCCTTCCGGGTCTTGGCTTCGACTTCTTTTCCGAAGGCGTGGAGTTCTGACAGGAGCGCGCTGACGCCTTCCTCGTTATCGTCTCTGATATATGCGTGGAGTTCCTTCTCCCTGAGTCTGAACGCCTCTAACTTCTTCTGGACTTCCGATGAGTGCTTAGGTGGCACAGACGCGATGTTCGCTTTTATCGCTGCCAGCGCCTTCCTGTAGGATTCAACGACTTTCTCCATGCTTCAACACCACGTATGGCTGTTCGAGGGGGTTCGTCGGATAAACCCGCTCGATGAAACCATCTTTCTCGAAAATGCTTATCCAACGCTCTATCACTTCGTCTGTTACTCCAGTCTCCTTCTTGAGCTGGGTTATCGAAACCCTCCGGTCGCGGATTATGCGCATAAAGAACTCATCAACCTTTGTCTCTATCCTGTTCTCCATGTTCAACTCACCTTTATCGGAGCAGCTCCGCTCCCTGTCATCAGCGCCGGGGTCTTGTGCAGCTTTGCTTCACTCCCATCTGACTCAAACGTGATATAAAACGCTTTGCTTCCCAATTTCACTGTAGAACCGCTCCTCGCGAGCCACACGTCGTTCAGCTCCGAGAAGTCCCCGTCACCGTCGCTGTCCAGGAACGCGGCGTCGTACGATCCGTCATTGTCCGTGTCAGCGAGTATCACGTTATGCGTGTTGTTTCCGTAGTGCTTCGTGCTCGCAGTGCCGTTCGGGTAAGTCGGCTCTGTCCACCCGGGGTTCGCTGTGCCGAGTGTGTCCACGACCTCTGCGGCCCAAAGGATGTTCAGCGCAGGCACTTCCCCATCCAACCCTATGGTCTGGTTCCAATCCCCGCCGGCGTACTGCCTGTCCACGTTCAAGCTGCCGTCGCTGAGGAAGCGCACTGTCAGGTTGCTTGATGACGAGAAGTTGAAGAAGCCTTCGTAGGTCGTCCCGAGCGACACGAACCCGCTCGTGTTCGCGCTGCCGACGCAGACGCCGACCTGTATGTCGCCGATGCCTCCCAGCGCTGGCGTCCAGTCGTAATTGATGGGGTCCACCCCTTCGATGAACAGCACGATGCTCGAGGATTGGTGCGAGGCCGTGAAGTTCGTCCCGTTCCACGAGTAATCGATGCCGGGGCCCGCAAGTCGGTAGAACGAGGGCAGGGTGTCTTCCGAGTCGTCTATTGAGATGTTCTGCCACGAGCGGTTCTCGTAGTCCAGGATAAATGACGCCCATTGCCCCAACCGCGTCTCGAAGTCTGACAGCGAGTTGCTCGTTCTATGCTCTCGGATGGATGCGCCGCTCGCTGTCACAGGGAAGTCTTTCGCGACTTCTCTCGCCACATCCCTAGCTGCTATGTCCCTCGACCGCTGCACTTCCTGGCGCACGTCGAAGAACGGCCTCCGCACGAGGGCTGTGTCCACGAGCAGCACGAAGGACGTCAGCATGAGCAGGACGAGCACGCTGAACACGAACGCTTTCCTCAACCACCCCACCTCATCCTGAGGAACCCGAACGGGTTCGTGGAGTTCGTTCGGAAGGCAACATTCACTGTGATGGATTTCTCGCTGACCCTGCCGTTCGCGACGTCTATCGAGTAGTTCTGATCGCCAGCTGCGTTGTACGTGTTGATTGTGGCGTGGTACTTTCCTTTCACGCCCAGACGGCCGATGGCTGCGCGTACCTCTGTTTCAGCAGCGTCGACGTTCCCAAGGTCCATGTAATTCACGGCGTTTTCGATGGCGCCCGAGTTCTTGAGTGAGTACGCTATGGACTCCGTGTATTTGTAGTCGATGAGGTCCCCTGACCTCGGGGCGATCTGTGACATCACTGAGTAGCTCAGAGCCATCAGCACTACCAGCGCAAGCGATATCGCCAGGGTGACGTCGACTGTGAGATAGAATCCCTTCACCCCCACAGCATCACCTCCAGCACACCTTCGTCCCCACCGTAGCTGACGTACCTCTGCTGCGAGTGCGTGGCGTTCTGGGTTCTCGGCAGCGACCCGATGCTCTTCATCACGCTCCTGTTCGGCCAGAGCACGCGTATAGTGCAGTTATAGTCGTGGACGTGAAACTCTTCCTGAGCGTTCCACTCCGTCTTTGAGAAGAACTCGTCTGCGCGCTGCCGGTCCAGCGCGTATGGGGAGGTGGTGAGGTTGCCGTATGTGATGTGGTCTGCGATGCTTGATATCCTGTAATGAAGCGCCTCCGAATCATCTGCCCTGCGTATCGATGTGGACACGAACAGCGAGAACGCGGTTATTATCATCATGAGCACAAGGAACAGGGCGTACGCCATGAAGAAGTCCGTGGTCAGTGCCTGCCCCCGCTTCATGCGATCACCAGGTTTATGTTGTCGAATGAGATGTCTGCCCATTCGTTGTTGTCCCAGTCTCTGATTTTGGCTCCGAGTTCTAGGTAGTA
>JAFGGZ010000017.1 GCA_016939415.1 Candidatus Iainarchaeum sp.
AGCAAGTGCGATTGAGCTACAATCGCAATCACGCATGACGTTGGCGAAGCCAACGTCCAAGCCATGTATTTCCCCAGGCTTTTTCGATTCTCCAAATCGAAAAAGGCTGCTCATGACCGCGGCACGCCAACCACGATGCTGACCTCGCCCTCATCCTCCAGCACGAACTCGCTCTCGTTGACGGGCACGTAAACCGTCTCCCTCAACCCTGGTTCGAACTCCCCCTGCTTCGCGAACTCCTGGCCGAGAATCATCGCCTCAACCAGAAGCGCTAGCAGGAGCAGCACTGCCACCATCACCAACTGCGCCTTCCTCTTCTTGTCCAATCTCATCACCCATTCCCAACAGAGTAGTCTGCTCGCCGCGATGCTTTATAACGAACTCGGTGTCCTTTATCGGCGATCCGAAATACTCCTCAAACTTCTTCGTCGTCTCCAACGAAATCGTGTTGCCCTCCTTCACGCCCCTAACAAAGCCCTTATCAGACAACTCCTTTATATGATCATAGGCCTTGTTGCCGCGCATCTTCACAACGATGCTCTGGCGGACAGGCTGCTTGAAAGCAATGATCGCTAGAGTGCGAAGCACTGCCCTGCTCAAGTCAGTGCTCACTGCGAGGTGCTGCACCTTCTGCAGCAGCTCGTCCCTCACCTGCATGCGGTAACGACCTTCTGGCGTGCGAACTATTTCCATGGCAGCGCCCAAGTCGTTGAACTCCTTCACCAGCGCATCCAGCACAGCCAAAGCCTTGCCGTAATTGTCAAAGCCCATGATCTTCGTGAGCTGGTCCAGGGTAAGCGGCTCAGAACTCATGAACAACGCCGCCTCTGCCACGCGCTTCGGGTCAAGCATCATCCACGCCCCCGACAGAGATGAACACTTCCTTGAAAAAGTCCTCCTGCCAGATGACAAGCCTGTTCTGCGTAGCCAAGTGCAGCAGCGGGATCAGGAGACCGATGAGTTCCTGGCGTGTGTTGTCCTTCAAGAGCGAGGAAAGCATGACCAGTTTCTCTGAGTCGCACGCGTCCAGGCAGCGCTGGTACACGTCCTCCAACCGCTCTTCGTAGTCCTCAGCATCCTCCAGCGCGTACACTGCAAGCTCCTGTGGGAACGTGTGCACGCGGCTCCTGGCGCGCTGCTTCTCCTTCTTCATCACGTCCTCAACAGCGTGAATCAGGTCGTCGATGGTCATCCTGCGACGCGTTATCCTGCGGCTCGGGCTCAGGTTAGGAACCTTCTGGCCCTCCAGCCTGTAATCAACTCCAAGCTCGTCCTCGAGCTGCTCCTCGAACTCTTCCTGAGGATAGAGCTGCCAATGATCACTCTTGAAGCGCACGAGAATCGCAGAAGCCAGCACCGCGTTCGCAGGCACGCGGAACGACACGGACCTCATCTCGCGAATTTTTTCCATGAACCTGCTCGCCAGGATCGTGACATCTATGTCCCACGGATCCATGCTCTCCGCTTTCACGGTCTCTGCCAGCATGGCCTTCCAGTCAGGGCTCTCGATCATGCCCACGATGCGGTCGTGCACATCAGTCATAGCAATCATTATATACTCCCTGACCGTTGTTACGCACAGGGACAATAAAAATATAGTGGTGATTTTGCATGGTGGAGCGCACACCCTCAGGGATTACTGGACTGGACGACCTCCTGGAGGGAGGGTTCCTTCCCGGGTCAGCAGTGCTCGTTTCGGGCGGCGCTGGAACAGGCAAGACCATATTCTCCACGCAGTTCATATACAACGGCGCCATGACATCCGGCGAGCCGGGCATCTACATCACGCTTGAAGAAGGCGCGCAGAACATCTGGTGGAACATGAAGAGCTTCCACTGGAACATCGCAAAGCTGCAGCAAGAAAACCTCGTCAAGATATACCGGGTGGGCATGTTCAACCCAAAGGACTTCGCGCTCCAGTTCGACGAGGAGATAAAAAAGATCCGCGAGATGGTGAACGAGATGAATGCCAAGAGACTCGTCATCGACTCGACGACGGCGTTCGCAATGTTCATGAGCAACGACGCGGACATACGATACAACCTGTTCAAGCTAATCAATGAAACCAAGAAACTCGGATGCACCACCCTCCTCATCTCAGAGACGAGGGCCAAGGAAGGCATTCCCATCTGGCAGCAGCAGTCCGCGTTCGGAGTGGAAGAATTCGTGGTGGACGGCGTCGTAAACCTGTACTTCAGGTCGCCAATGCGAGCGCTGCTCATCAGCAAGATGCGCGGCACTAACCAAGACAAGAACGCGCACCCATTCAAGATAACGAACAACGGCTTCGAAGTCAACCCCACGGAACAAGTGCTCTTCGAAGCGCTGATGAAGTAAACGCTTTTTATAGTACAAAAGAGTATCAAGAATGCATGCCGAGATACCTCTACCTCCACGAGATCAGGGAGCACGTATCGAATCACCCCCTCAGCGTCAGCAAAGAAAGCTTCCCCGGCACGAGAATGAAGGTGGGTGGCACCCGCATCAAGCTTGTTGGCATACTACACACCCAGATTGCCAGAGCATCAAAAGCACTGAGGAAAGCGCACGAAGAAGCAAAGACAAAAGCGGACGTGACCCTACTCGAAGACGGCTTGGACAGCCATTTCGGCGAAAGCGATGCCGACACCACACTCAACCCGGAGAAGGGGAAAGTATACACCATCGAGCCGCGCGTCAGCAGCGTTGACAAGCTGTTCTTGAAACTGGAGGCATCCGACATCTTCAAGATAGTCACGCTACTCATGATGGGAGAGGTCACATCCAAATTCACGACAATGAACATGTACAAGCACCTCACGCGCCGCAACCCCAGAATGCTGAACAAGTTGAGGGAACACCTGAACAAGAAGCAGTTCACGGCAAAGACAATGGAAAGGATTAACCGCAGCAGAGACAACCCCATAAAAGAGTTCCTCTACG
>JAFGGZ010000018.1 GCA_016939415.1 Candidatus Iainarchaeum sp.
CGGACCTCGAACGTCAAGCCGACGCAGCGGTTGCGAGCAGACTCATTGATCTCGTGCGCGCTCTCAATCGATCGAGATGGTTCCTGGTTGAGCGCGTTGAACGCACCGAGCATGAACATCTCCTGGTAATCCGCAGGCATCGCAGTGAACGTGCCGCCCATGACTATCAATTCAACCTTGTCAGTCGGGTGGCCGGCCTCACGCAGCTGTCGCAGGCGGTTGCTGACCTGCTTCGCAGCATCGAAGTCCTGCTGCCGCGCGCGCATCGCCGCGGGCTCGAACCCGGTGTAGCTCTGCGCCGCCTCGCCGCGCGGGCAGTAAATGCACTCGCCGGGGCATGGCTGGGGCTTGGTCATCACCGCCACGACGCTCACTCCTGACAGCGTGCGCACAGGCTTTGTGACGAGAAGAGGATGATGTCCCACGCGAGCCAGTATCTCTGTGTTGAGCGGCACGCGACCCAGACCCAATTCCTTCACGAGCTCGCGCTTGCGCTTCTCGAGGGATTTTCTCGTGCGAATCTTCCCTGAAGAAAGCTCTTCACCGAGCTTTGAAAAAAAGTCCATGATCAGAACCCGAGCACGCCGAGCAGGGCGTAGAACGGCGCCATGGTTATGGGGACGAACGGGAATCCCTGGCCGATGCTCCTTAGCTTCGATTGAATGGTTGGCTTGACCCACACCACCGTGTTGGTGTCCAAGGAGATGGTGGGGTTGTCCTCGCTCCAGACAAGGGCGTGCAATTCATAGCCGCCTTCTTGGGGCGCGGAGAACGGCACGACCACTTCACGCTCTTCCAGCGCCTCGAAGTGATGCTCCCTCATGTCAGCGCCGAGAGAAGGCAGGTTCGTGAGAGACGTCGTGGTCATGTACGTGGCTCTGGACATTGCCTTGTTCCGCACGCGGAACGACGCGTTGTTCTCCTGCGCGGCAAACCCCTCAAACTCCTTGTCGAACGGCACGACCTCGATCAGGTCTGCAGGGTCATGCGTCACGAACACCTTCGCCACAGCGATCTCAGATTCCATCAGGCCCTCCCGATCCCTCACTTCGAACTCGAACGTGTACTCCCCGGAAGGCTTGTTCGCCGGAACCACGATGCTGTAGTAGATATACTCATAGTCGGAGTGGGTCGAAGATAACCAGTCCGCGTCGATGCGGTTCACGATGCTCGCCTCGTCCCAGTAGTACCCGGAGTCAGTCGCGCGCAGGAACTTGAGAAAGATCTCGTGACCCGGACCTACCGGAGATATCTCGACTATGTTCAAATCAGAAGTGATGAGCGTGTTCACCGGCGTGACCAAGTGCACTGTCGCGAACGCGGCCGGGAAAACTAACAAGAGCAGGAACCACTTCATGTGCATTGTTATGCGCCTCCCGACTCTTTAAGCTTTCTCATCATGCCGGGATACGTGTCGCGCACGACATCCTCGGGGCTAGCGCCCAAGTCCGACAGGATGCTGAACAGGTCATCTTCAGTGCCTTCCCGGAGCTCCACTTCAACGAATTCACCGAGCTCGTCAACACTGTCGACAGCGACCTCCGCACCCCTGAACGAATAATAATCCCGCGTCTTGTGGTACACGATGTCCTTGAACACGCCTGCAGAGCAGAGGATGTCGTGGATTGCGTCGCCGACCTCTGTCTCGTACTCGACAGCACGCTTCACGCCGCCGACAAGCTCGGTCTTCTTATAAGTCAGCAAGAGCCTGTTGTCTTCCTGGCGCACGCGCAGCACCTCGTTAGTCTTGGAAAAGTCCCTTGACACTGAGTTGTAGATCGTGTTCGTCTCGCGAACACTCCTCAAGTGCTTCGCACCCAACGCGGCCAGGCGCTGCTCCACGCCAGCGGGCGCGCGGGCCTTCACCTCGATCTCCATCTGCTCAGCTATCCACGACCACCTCGCTGAACACGATGCTCGGCTTCACCTCGAGGATGCCGTTGATGTCCTTGAGCTTGCGCTCGGTCAAGTCCTTCAGCGCGTTAATATCAGCACAGTGCACGAGGGCGATGATGTCGTACACGCCAAGCGAGACGTAAACGTTGCTCACGTCCGGCAACGCAATCAACTGGTCTGCGATCTCCTGCGTCTTGTCGCTGCGCGTGTTGAAGAACACGAACGCGCTCACGTTCTTCCCGAGCCTCTTGTGGTCCACGCGCGTAGTGAAAGCCTGTATGATGCCGCGCTCCACAAGCTTGTCCACACGCTTGCGTATCGCCACGTCACTGAATCCAAAGTGCCGCGCTATCTCTGAATACGAAAGCCTTGAGTCTTTGCTCAGGAGCTCCAAGATTTTCAAGTCGATTTCATCCAAGTCCATACCCAACACCAGTTAACGATCCGAACCAATCCGTATCGGATTCCGAACCCCGCTGCTCATTATTATATACGACCATATATAAAAGGTAACTCAATGCCGTCATCCAGTTCTCGTTTCAACCCGAAAGTCATACAAGACAAGTGCAGCAAGGCGGGCATCAGCTTCTGGCTTGCCAGCGAAGTAGCGCTCTCGCTCCAGGAAAAGCTGTCCCCAACGCTCACAGAAGAGGACGTGAACGACCTCGTGCTCGAGGAACTGCGCAAGCGCGACGAGGAAGCGGCGCGGCAGTACGAGAACTATCACAAGGTTTACGTCCGCACGAGCGACGGCGTCATGGATTCGTTCAACAAGGACCGCATCGTGCAGAGCCTGCTCAAGGAAACCACGCTCCCGCAGAACGCATGCGCAGAGATCGCGAAGGAAGTCGAGTCAGACATACGCCGCCTGGAACTCAGGTACGTGTCGGCGCCGCTCATCAGGGAGATGGCGTCTGCAAAGCTCTTGGAGCGCAGGCAGATGCAGGCCCGCGCGGATTACTCGCGCATAGGCATTCCCATATACGACGTCACGCGCATGCTCGAGAAGGGGAGGAGCGTGTCACCAAACCCTGAAGCGCTGCACAAGCGCTTCGGAGACGCTGTCGCAGAAGAGTACGCCCTCGTCAAGATACTGCCTGACGCAGTGAGCAAAGCCCACCTCCTCGGGGACATACACATCCACGACCTGCCTTACTTCGCCACCCGGCCCGTGAGCCTGCAGAATGACCTGCGCGTGTTCCTCACCAACGGCGTCATCACCGACGGCACAGGAGAGATCGCGTCAGTCACCGGGCCAGCAAAGCACCCAGGAGTGGCGATAAGCCACGCAGTGCGCGTGCTCATCAGCGGGGAGACTCACTTAAGCGGCGGGCAGAGCTTTGACTTCTTCAACACCTTCCTCGCGCCGTACACCATGGGACTGAAAGACAAGGACGTGCTGCAGATAATACAGACCTTCCTGTACGAACTCAACCAGATATACGCAGTGAAGGGCGGGAACCTGGCGCAGAGCACGATAAACTTCGAGCTCGAGACGCCGCCATTCCTCAAGAAAGAGAAGGCAGTGCAGCCCAGGGGAGAGACCTCGCAGGACACGTACCACGACTACGAGCGCGAGAGCGTGCGTTTCCTCAACCTCTTCCTCCAGGCCATGGCTGAAGGCGACTTCAAGGGCAGGGCATTCAAAACACCGAAAGTCGTGCTCAAGGTGAGGGAAGGCGCCATCCCATTCTCCACAGAAGAAATGCTGGGCATGTTCCTTGAGAAGAACCCCATCACCATCGTGAACCTCAGGAACAAGCGCCTCGGAGCGAACGCGAACATGGTCTCGCCGAACCAGCTCCTGCTCGGCAGGCAAGGCAAATGGTTCAACACCCTGCGCACTGGAGTGATGCAGGAAGTGAGTATCAACCTGCCGAGGATCGCGCTGCTGAGCAGCGACGACAGCGAGTTCTTCACAAGACTCGACACTGCGCTGGACCACGCCAAGGAAGCGTACACTGTGAAGCGCGGCGTCATAGAGAAGCGCCTGCACAGGGACAAGATACTGCCGTTCCTCACCCAAGAGTTCGACAACGAAGAGTACTACAGCCAAGACAATGCGCAAGGCACCGTGAGCATTGTGGGACTGGACAACGCAGTGCGGGAGTATACGGGCAGCGAAGTCAACAAGGACAAGGATGCCATGCTGTTCGCCGACCGCGTCATGGCATACATCACCACGCGCCTCAACAACTACAATGAGAATGAAGGCACGTTCCTCACCTTCGGGTGCCTGGAAGTCGCGAACGCGGACAAGCGGTTCTCCATGCTGAACGAGAAGCGGTTCGGCATAAAAGAAGTGTACCCCACCCGCGGATTCACCCACATGCTGCCGGACACAGAGAAGTGGATCGAGACCGAGGCGCGCTTCCAGCAGTACTGCAATGGTGCAGCACAGCTCGTCCTTGAGACAGACAACCCCAGCGCAGTCATATACCACATCATGAGCAAGGACGCCGCCGCCTTCACGCTCAAGAAAAAGACATGAACGAATAAAAACACCCATACTCAAGTATGAATTATGTCGCTCGTTGTGGGGATTGACACTTCATCCTACATCCGGAAAAGTTGCCTGGTATTCGAGGCGCAACCCTAAGCAAAAAGACAAAAGAAAGGTGTGCAAAACCCCCTGCAACCTGCTTGCGGCCTCTCGATGGCAATGCCTTGTGGCGTATACTAGCGCATAATCAAGCACGCGCAGTACTGCTTAACAGCAATCTTTATATACTCTCGTGACAGGAATAAAGCCGCGCTCCCTTAGGGGGGCGCAGTGAGGGTGCGTTCTCCTCTCCCCCGCACCCTCACACATCTCACAAGGCATTAGCAACGCATTTTAACAACACTAGTGATAAACATAGTGAGGTGTGGGAGCATGCTACTCTCTGACGCGGATCTCCGGCAAAAACTGGGCAAGGAAATCATAATAGAACCACTGGACGCAGAACTGCAGGTGCAGCCGGCAAGCGTTGACCTGCGGCTGGACAGCACGTTCCGCGTGTTCAAGCACACGGAAAAGCCA
>JAFGGZ010000019.1 GCA_016939415.1 Candidatus Iainarchaeum sp.
GTTCGAGGTGCATCCCGCCGCGCTGGCGCCGTCCCAGTCGTAGCACTGCCCTTTGCAATAGAAGCGGGCGTAGCTTGGGCAGCAGTGTCCGCCCGAGTAGCAATACCCGGGGTTGCATGGGTTCAGGTCTGGGGGTGGTGTGGGCCCATCGCCTTTGGTGCAGGTCAGTGCGCTGCACGTGTCTCCTGATGTCGCGAAGTTGCAGGTGTAGCCTTCGTCGCAGTATCTGCAGTTGAGTGTCGACGCGCAGAATCCGCAGAGGACCCTTCCGGGTTTTTCGTCGCACATAGGCTTGTTTGACTCGGTTTCCCACATTACGTACGCTGCTGCGATGATGAACAGGATTATGAGGATTGCTGCGAGAGGGTTTCCTTGCGTGGCCGGTGGCGCTACGGGTTGGGGGACAGGCGTTTCGGCGCTGGGTTTTCTTGTTTGGCCCGCGCTCGTGTCTTCTTCCAGGTCTTCTTCGAGTTCGTGTAGCAGGTCCTTGAGGTCCTTCCCTTCCAGGACTTGCTTTTTGAACTTGTCGTATTCCTTTTTGTTGATGGCTCCGCTTTTGAACAGCTTCTTCAAGCGCTTTATCATCTCAACTGTGTCATTGGCCATAATCCCATAATCCGCTGGGATTATAAAAAGCTTTTGGGGAAAGTTGAGTTCAATTAACCCAGAAGCTACTTCCAAAGTGCTTTAAAGCACCCAATCACGTCTTAAGACGAGTCACTTTGTGAGGGACTTCATCATCGGTTTGACTGCCAGCAGCAGACCAATTGCCAAAAACCACGCCCAGTGAACGCTCACTACCCAACTCGTGAACTCGGTCCATAACGAAACCAAGAACAACGTGGCGAAAAAGACTGCGGCTTTGGTCATGGCGATATCTCACAGTTCAAAATTCTTGAAGTTCATTTTGCATTCCAT
This sequence comes from Candidatus Iainarchaeum sp., assembly GCA_016939415.1. Taxonomy (GTDB): domain Archaea; phylum B1Sed10-29; class B1Sed10-29; order WALL01; family WALL01; genus JAFGGZ01. The sequence continues at coordinate 919 of JAFGGZ010000019.1, forward strand.
GTTCATTGCCTCTGTTTTCATTTACGTTCAGGAAGTATTAATTCTTGCCTCAGAATCTACTCCTCGCAGGGAGTAATAAGGAAGATTGTCTGATTGAACCGCTTTTCCTATTCCCTGAGCTCTTCGCTCAGTTAACAATCTTCCGCGCGATACCTACTCACATACCGCTGTCTTCGTGTCTGATTCGCCGCTCTTGTGGAGTGTGACTATTACTCTGAAAGATTGGGTTGGTATAAATATATACGTAGGCTGTGTTTCAACGCTCCAGCTTGTAGTCTCGGGAAATCCATCTTCGCGGACGCATAGCGTGCCTCCCCCGCCTTGGGCGACCCAAGAGCCGCAGTTATCGAAATCCTCTGGCCACCAGTAGGGGAGGTCGAAGCTGCTATCAACGGGCCCGCTGGCCGTACCTGTTACGACATATTGAACTACTCCCCATCCGTATAGTGGCGTCCCCTTCTCGCCATCGCGGCTGAGGACGTTGCATTTCAGCGAGGTGATGGCTATGCTGCCCTTGGTGTTGGAAGTGACTTCTATGGAGGTCGGCTTGCATATCCTCTCCCCCCTGCATTCTGTAACGCACACATCGAATGAGAACGTTCCGGAGGTTGTGGGCGTTCCGGTGATTGCGCCCTTGCCGGACATGCTGAGACCGCCTGGAAGTCCGCCGGAAGCTTCGTAGGCGTAGGGTTGCTTGCCTCCGCTGGGCGCGGGAAATGCATACGAGTATGGCTTGCCTACTGTTGCTGTGGGGAGCTGTGCAGGCACGTTGAGGGCGAGCGGGCTGTAGGTTGGCGGCGTGAGCGGCCCTTCCTCGCCGTAATCGCAGGTGATGAATCCGAAGTAAGCCGGATTCGCCCGTATGTCTCCCAGTGTCGTCGTTTCCTGTTTCACGCTGTCGCCAAGGTTCCCGCCGATGAATGTGACGTTATCCCCGTTGATTTCTGTGACGATGTTGCAGTGGGCTTTCAGCCCGACGTCGGGGTTGTAGTCGAAGTTATAATCCACTTGGCAACCGGCGCCCCTGCAGTAGCAGATTACATCCCCCACCGAGAGGCTTTCCAGTTGGTCCATGTCCCTGGTCTCGCAGCCATAGTCATCCGAGTTGTTGCGTATCTTGGTGAAATAGTCTCCGTGGCCGCAGCTGTTCGGGAAGTTGATGCCCGCCCTCTCCATCACGAAGGAGACGAACGCGGCAGACCAATCCCCTGCCTCGCCTGTGGTAGCACAGCTTTCGGTGGCGGGGCAGTAGCAATTGTCGCGGCGCGCAGCTAAATAATACTCCTTGAGGATGGGGTTCGCTTCATCGTCGCACTCTGTTATGGTGCCGTAATCCATATCCTCATATTGCTGCTGTGCGATTTCGGCTATTGTTTCCCCGGCAGTTGGGTTTGGGGGGATGAGCGGCGGCTGCATATTCGGTGCAGGCGTACCGTTTTGTGGCATGGTGCATCCGGCTAGCAGCAACAACACGACGATTGAAAGCAAAGCGATGAGTTTTATATTAATTCCCATAACAGTCATCTCAGGATACTAAACAACCCTATTATCATATAAATTGGCTCAGAAGCTACTCCGATAATCAACGGCCCTTCCCTATCTGCTCGGGCTCGCCGGCCTTGCCGGCACCCGATTTGCAGGGCGGCCTCATCCTGGGGCGATATCATCACAGCCGATTTGTTATTGGTTGTTCTGTATTTAAAGAGTTGGTGGGGGGGTGGGCTTCCCAGGGTAGCCAGGGGGGTGAAACCCCCCTAGGGACGCTGTTTTGGGGCGATATCATCACAGCCGATTTGTTATTGTTTTGTTTTGTATTTAAAGAGTTAGTGGGGGAACCGCGAAGTACCCCCCCAAGACGCTGCTCTGGGTTATGCGGGGTTGCGTAGTGGGGGGGGATGCTTCAACACGCAACGCCTTAGTAATTATAATCGGGGGGGATGCTTCCCAGGGTAGCCAGGGGGGTGAAAACCCCCCCCAAGACGCTGCTCCGAAACGCATTAAAGCCCCCACCCACCCAATCAACGCTGGTGCTGCAATGAACTCCAATATATCCGGATTCTACAAACTCACTGCCGAGCAACGCCTGCAACGCATCCAACAAGAAACACGCATCTCAGACGAAGAAGCGAACGCCATCCACGACCCGGCTCTTCCCATCAACCTGGCGGAAAAGATGATAGAAAACGCCGTCGGCACGATGGACCTGCCTCTCGGCGTGGCAACCAACTTCCGCGTCAACGACAAAGACTACTTCGTGCCCATGGCCATCGAAGAACCCAGCGTCGTCGCAGCAGCAAGCAACGCAGCAAAAACAGCACGCGAAGCCGGCGGGTTTCACGCAACCACCACGGACCCCGTCATGATAGGGCAAATCCAGTTAGTCAAAGTCAAGGACGCGCCCCAAGCCAAAACAAGGATACTTGCAGAAAAGCAGCGCATCCTCGACGCAGCCAACGCATGCGATCCAGTGCTCGTGCGCTTCGGAGGCGGAGCCAAAGACATTAACGTCCGCGTGCTCGACAGCGCTGCCGGCCCGCTCGTAGTCGTGCACATCCTCGTCGACTGCCGCGACGCAATGGGCGCGAACGCAGTCAACACCATGGCAGAACGCCTCGCGCCAATGCTCGAAACCATTACCGGCGGCACCGCCCGCCTCCGCATCATCTCAAACCTCGCAGTGCACCGCCTCGCCCGCGCCGAAGCAGTGTTCCCCAAAAGCGCTCTGGGAGAAGAAGCCATCAGCGCAATCCTCGAAGCGTACGCCTTGGCGTGCGCCGACGAGTACAGGTGCGCCACCCACAACAAAGGCGTCATGAATGGCGTGAGTGCCGTAGTCCTCGCCACCGGAAACGACACGCGCGCCGTGGAAGCCGGCGCGCACGCGTACGCCGCGATGAACGGCTACCACCCCCTCACGCACTACGAAAAAAACACTGACGGCGATTTAGTGGGCAGCATCGAACTCCCCATGGCAGTGGGTCTTGTGGGCGGCGCGACAAAAACCCATCCAGTAGCGCGAGCCAACGTCAAAATGCTCGGCGTCAAGTCCGCGCAAGAGCTCGCTCAGGTCATTGCGAGCGTCGGGCTGGCCCAGAACTTCGCCGCGCTCCGCGCCCTCGCCACTGTCGGCATCCAGGCGGGGCACATGAAGCTGCACGCGCGAAACATCGCAGTGACTGCTGGCGCGTCAGGAAGCCTTGCTGACGCAGTCGCTGAGCGCATGATCTCCGAGAACGCTGTGCGCGTGGATCGCGCTGAAGAAATCCTGAAGGAGCTGCGGGAATGAACTGGGAAAACATAATCTTCTTTCCCGGAGTCGTGTTCCACGAGTTCGCTCACTACATCGCGTGCGTGCTGCTGGGCGTGCGCGTGACGGCTGTGAAGTGGTGGGGGTTGCGTGAGGCACACGTGACCCACGAAGCGCCGGCTGCGTGGAAGAGCATTGCAATCAGTTCAGCGCCGTTCTTCGCCGGGTCACTGGCTTCTGTCGTGCTGACTGCCGCAGCGCACGCCGGCACCAACGCCTTGTTCTCGGTCACTGCCTTCGATCTCGGTAGGGTGCTGTTCTTTTACTGGCTTGCAGCCGCAGTGGCAGTGCACTGCTTCCCATCCTCTGCCGATGCCGGGAACGCGCTTTCCTCGCTTATCGGTTTCTACCGGCGGAAGCTGTTCCTCAAGGACGGGATGGTGGAAGCGCTGGCGTGGCTCGTGTCCGCGCCGTTTGTGTTCCTCCCCCTCTTTATCCTCCTCCTCGTCATGAACTTCTTCTCGCGCGTTCGTAACCTGGGCCTTGCGTGGTACGTGGTCCTGTTCCTCGCGACTGCACTGTTTATTAACGTGTGATTCGTTCCCTCTCTTCATGGTAAGCGTTTTCGGGAACATGTTCCCCGGGTTCGGGTGGGTGCTCGACTTGGTGTTGCTGCTGTTGCTTGTCGCAGCCGCTGCTTATGCAGTGTGCTGGTTCGTGCTGAAGAAAGAGCTCGATGACATCAAGCGCAGGCTCACCCACTTGGAGCGGAGCACGTTCTTCAAGGAAAAAGAGCACTTCTGAGCTTCATTGCCCGCGAGTAATCATCCAGAACACGATCACGAAGAGCGGCGCTATCCACAAGCTTCCCGTCAGAACGTACGCTATTACTGCAATGACCAGCGCGATGGTCCACGAGAACCTCAAGCCATTCTGCGGCATTTCCGTCCCGTCGAATGCCTGAAACACCATCACGCCACCCTCTCGAGCTTCTTCGCCGCGCCCACGCCCTCAAAGCGCTTGAGGGACATGTACGACGCGAGTTCGTTCCCCTCCTCTTTCACCGTGACGCTCACGACTGTGTCGAACAGCGGCTCGATGAGAGCGAGCTTCTCCTTGTACCCGTCGCTCTCCTCGATGAACATGATCGTCGCGCCAGCGTCCTTGAACCGCTTGAGGTTTCTCGTCACGAAGGTCTGCACGCGGTCGAACGGCTCTTTCGGCATTATGCGGTACAGCGCGCGCACGACCACGAGGTCGGGCTTGCTTTGCGCGACCTTTGACAGCGTTGCGTTGAGTTCGTTCAGGTCCTCGACTGCCTGCACGACATCCGCTTTCTCGTAGTACTTGCACGCGACTTTCCTGTCGAAGCAGATGATAGTGGTCTTTTTTCCTTGCTTTGCGTAATCCTCGATAATGCTTCGTGCGACCTTGTGCTTCTCGGATTCAGGCGGCCCCTCGATGAGCACGGACGTGCCTTGCGCAGCGCTTATCCTAACCGGCTTTGCCGCACGCTTGAAGTACAGCCACGCCACCCACACGATGACGACTATCGCGAGCGCTGCTGCGGCAGTGGTGGGGAGTGCGTGCTGCATCGCTGTCTCGACGCGGAACGAGATGCGCGGCTTCTCGAGCGGTATCTGCGACCAGTAAATCGTCTTGCCGTCCCTCGCAGAATCCTTTTTAGGGTAGTACATCACGTTCTCCGCGTTCTCCGGCAGGTAAATCGTGAGCGTGTCGATGACGCCTTCCTGCGCTCTGCTCGCAGTCCAGTTCGTCACAGTGAACTCGTACTCGTCCAGACTGCCAGACATGACCCCAAGCACTCTGCCGCTGATCTCGAACACGACGCTGCCTTCCGAGTAGTTGAGCTGGCAGTACGCGTTCTCCACGAACTTCTCGCCGAAGTGCTGGAACACGTAGTCCTGGAACTCGTCTGTGCTGCATGTGAGCGGGGCTTGCTTCACACTTTCCATGCCCGCCTGCTGCAGGCACTCGTCGCTGGCCGGGATTGTCATCTGCACGAAGAAGAACGCGGACCGGTCTTTGTTGAGCGAGAACACTGAGTGGATTTCTTGTGCTGCGTCCGAGGATATGTCGCAGGCGCCGAAGGCGCTGGCGAGCAGCAGTAAGGCAAAGAGCTTTCTCACGGTTGGAATAAGGCTCCACCGCTTTATATACGTTACAGCGGTTCACTCGACGCGGACTTTCTTCGAGTCCTTCTTCGGCTCTTTCTTCTGGACCGTGACTGTGAGCACTCCGTTCTTGTACCTGGCCTTGACAGAGTCCTTCTTGATCTTCTCGTTGAGCGCTATCTCCTTGCGGAACTTGTTCGGCACCTGGATGGTGAGTGAGTCCTCTGTTGCCTTCACGTCTATGTCCTCTTTTTCGACGCCCGGCAGTTCCGCGAGCACGTCTATTTCGCTGTTCTTGTCTATGACGTCGACGAGAGGCTCGCGCTCGTTCCGCACCTGCACGCGCTCCTGCGTGGGCTGCATGTTCCCGAACTCCTGTATGTTCGGCTTGCCGTCCGGCCCAACTTTCACGCTGAACCCGTACACGAGCGGCTTGTTCTTTGCTTTGGCGAGATCCATGTCATCGAACGCCTTCCGCATCATCTGGTCCATCATCTCGTCCATCCTGTCGAATTCCGAGAACAAGTCAAAGAACGGGTTCCTCCGTTTCCTGAAGTCCTTGCGCGGGTCTTCTTCGTCTGCCATTTCCAGTCACCTACTCGCTGTTTTGTCGTTGTATCTTATATTACTAACGCTTTTAAATCCCTTGCGTGTAATCTCGGTTGGTGTTCTTTCATGAAGCGCCTTTTGATTGTATTGGTACTCGTGTCAGCTGCTCTCGCGTCCGACATCGTGTTGGATTACGACGCCAACGCCTTGGACTGGAACGATGGCATGACTCACTTGCTGGGCATGTATTTTGGTGATGTGGACGCTGACTCGACAAGCGAGGCAGTCGTAGTCGGCCAGGGCTCTCCCTCGTGCGGCTACATGCGCGTCATGAATGTCACCAGTGGCTCTTTTGTGACTGAGTGCAACCTCTCCTGCGATGACTCGTTTTGGGAGGAGTATCCTGAGAGGGTTTCTGCCGCGGACCTGGACGCGGATCCTGCCCTGGAGATCGCGGTCACTGGCGCGGGCTCCAACGGCTCCTTAAACAGGGGTTTCCTGCGCGTGTTCAATGTCACTGGCAGCTCTCTCGTGCTCGAAGACAATACCTCGTGGGATGAGTGGGGCCTCACCACGTACGCCTCCGCCGTATTCGCTGGCGATGCTGAAGGCAATTCTGACGATGAAGTGGTCGTGGTAGGGAACGCGGACAACGGCTCGATTGCGGTGCACGGCTTCCTGAGGCTGTACAACCTCACTGCCGGCGCGCTGGCCCTGGAGAGCAAGACGACGTGGCAGGAGTGGGATGACGAGTACACGTATCCCCAGGGCGTGAGTGTCGGCGATGTTGACGGCGATTCAAGCAAGGAGATCGTTGTTGCGGGCATTGCGTGGAATGGGAGCGCCAACAACGCTTTCCTGCGCGTGTTCAACGTGTCCGGAGAGGAGCTCGTCACCGAGAATGTCACCGCGTGGGTTCTGGAGAACGGCAATTCGGGTGATGCTTACGATGTCTTTGTCGGCAACGTGGACGGCGATGGAGCTCTGGAAATGGCTGTTGTCGGCCGTGGCACGGTCGGCAATTACAAGGCTTTCCTTTACGTGTTCAACATGTCCAGTGACGTGATCCAGCTAGAGTACAGCACGGAGTGGCAGGTATTCTCTGGCTTCGATTCAGTGGCGAGAAGCGTGTTTGTCGCGGATGTGGATGAGGATGCGTTGAACGAGATCCTCGTGGCTTCGTTTGGCGGCCAGGGAGCGGAGGATGATGACCAGGCTTCTGTGCGCGTTTACGACACTTCAGGATCGCTGGTGCTGGAGCAGAGCAGGGTTTGGCAGGCGTTCAGCGGCCAGAACCCGTCGCAGTTGTTCTGTGTTTCTGCGGGTGATGCTGACGGTGATTCTGCCGATGAAGTCCTGGTGGGCGGTTTTGGAACGTCTTCCGGCCCGCGCGGTTTCGTGGGCGGGTTCGAGGTTGATGAGACCAGCCCGTCTGTGTCGCTTTCTTCTCCCGACGATGCTTCGATGGATTATGACGGCGATGTAAGTTTCCAGTACGTTGTTTCAGACAAGTTCGGGTTGAGCAACTGCACGCTGTTCGTCAATGGCTCTGTGAATGTGTCCGAGTCGTCTTTGACGAACGGGTCTGTGAATTACTTCAACAAGACGTTGGGTAACGGGACGTACGTGTGGCGTGTGGGTTGTTATGACGCGGCCCACAACTTCGCGAACTCGACGGCCATCTGGAGCGTTGATGTCCGCATTCTCGGCGCGCCCGACGAGGACGCTGACGGCGATTTCCTGACGA
>JAFGGZ010000020.1 GCA_016939415.1 Candidatus Iainarchaeum sp.
ATGCTGCAGTACACAGCAGACGGCATGGAACTCGCATCCTCGTCAGTGCCATGCGACAACGCATGCGAGGTTGTTGACGAGGCCCAACTCCTGTTCACGGGAACGATTGGTCAGTGGACAAGGTCCATGCGCATCAACGCCCCTGAAGGAACCGACGTCGTAATACGCGCAAGGATCCCCCACAACGCGATTTTCGTCAATGCAGAGCCACAGCCGGTCCAAATAGATGGATGGATCCAGTGGGACAGCCCCCAGGCGAAGATCACATACAATACCACCAGCCTGTTCCAAGCCGAGCTGCTCGCCCTCGGCGCCGCGCTCACAGCGATAGGAATCGTTTGGACGCGCTGGGACAAACTCAAACACTCAAAGGAAGTCACGTCATCACTCAGGGGAAGCGAGCTGGAAGTCATGGAAGTGCTCCGCGCAGCAGGCGGGACGATGAGGCAAACAGGTTTGGAGCGCGCCCTGGGATGGCCAGGGCCGAAAGTCTCCAAAGTGCTGCGAAGGCTTGAGGAGTCCGAAGTCGTAAAGCGCAAGCCTAAAGGGCGGGAGAACGAAGTCAGGCTACTCATCTAGTCCTCATCGTCAGTGTCTACCTCGCTCACGACAATCGGCGGGAACCGCGAGTAATCGCTTGTCACTTCCTCGAAGTGCGCGGAACCGCAGGAACAGCGCTCGGGACACGAGTAAAAGTACTTCGCTCCGCACTTCACGCACCGGAAGTGATAGTTTGGCTCACCCACGACATTCACTCTCCAACCGCGCAACGACAGCTGGGTTGGCTGCACGATCAACTACATTATGCCATCAGGATAATAAATATTTTTTGATAGGAAGGGATAAAAGCCACAAAAAACCGAATCCTGGCATGGATCTGGGCACGTTCGAGAAACAGTTCATCAAAGAAGAGAGAATAAGGAAGGACCGGAACCAGCGCAAGATAATGAACGAAGTCTTTGACGAGCGGACGATAAGCACGCTGGTGAAGCTCGCGAGAAAGGGTCTGTTCACCAGAGTGAGTGGATGCGTGTCCACAGGCAAGGAAGCGAACGTTTTCAGGGTGATCACAGAAGACGGCGAGCAGCGCGCAATCAAGATATACAGAATCGAAACCAGCAACTTCAAGGACATGTGGCCATACATAGAAGATGACCCGAGATTCGCCGGATTGAAGAGGAACAAAAAAGAGCTGGTCTCTGCGTGGTGCCAGAAAGAATACCGGAACCTCTGCATCGCGGACAGCGCGGGCGTGCGCGTACCCAAGCCGTTCGGATTCATGCAGAACGTGCTGGTCATGCAGTACCTCGGTAGAGAGGAGTCCTCTCCGCTCCTGAAGAACTGCAAGCTTGAAGATCCGAAAGGGGTTTTCGACAGCATAGCCAGCGAGATGAAGAAGCTATATGACGCCGGACTCGTGCACGCAGACATCAGCGAATTCAACGTGCTCATGCACGAGGGCGAGCCATTCCTGATCGACTTCGCTCAAGCCGTCCTCTTAAGCCACCCGAAATCGGGGACGTATTTAGAGCGCGACATCAGCAACATCGTCAAGTACTTCAAGCGACTCGGCGTCAGCACCCCCGAAGAGGAACTCCACTCGTATATTACGAGAAAAACCGCGAAAAACCCCTGAATTCCGGGGTTTAGCCAACGAAAGATATTTAAATGTCAACTGAGAAACTAGCTTTGAAGCCAAAAAACACTCATTTTGAGCCAGGTTTGAGCATGATTGATTACACAGAGTATTTGTATGTCCCTAAAGAAAGACTAGGGGCACTCATAGGAGAGGAAGGGTCAGTCAAGCGCCTGATCGAACAGAAGACGGGCGTCAAGATCAGCGTAGAATCTGAGACAGGCGCAGTGGATGTCCAGAGGAACAAGGCCGACCCCATCGCGCATTTGAAAGCCAAAGAAGCAGTGCAGGCGATCGCAGTCGGCTTCAACTTCAAGCAGGCCATGAAACTCCTCCACGAAGACATGGTGCTCGTCGTGGTGGACATATCAGAGTTCACGAAAAACGTCACGAGACAAGTCGCCCGGATAATAGGCGAGCACGGCAAGGCAAAGAAGCGCCTTGAACAGATAACGTTCACCAACATAGCGGTCTCTGGAAAAGAAGTGGGCATCATCGGACTGTCAGATGACGCTCGGCTCGCGAAACACGCAGTCGAGATGCTGGCGAGAGGCATCGACCACAAGAACGTGTACAGGTTCATAGAAAACGAGGCGAGGATATGACGCAGGCAGACACGATATTCAAAGAATTCAAAGAGCACAGCGTTGCGGAGTTCTTCAAGAAGAACAGGCAGATGCTCGGGTACTCCGGCAAGATCCGATCGCTCACCACCATCGTCCACGAATACGTCACAAACGCATTGGACGCATGCGAAGAGCACGGCGTGCTTCCGGAAATCACTGTGAAAGTCGAGCAGCTGGGCAACGACCACTATCGCGTCACTGTCACGGACAACGGGCCAGGCATACCCCAAAGCCACATAGGCAAGGTATTCGCCCAAATGCTTTCAGGAACGAAATTCCACAGATTCATACAACAACGCGGCCAGCAAGGCATCGGCGCCTCTGGATGCACCATGTACGCCCAAATCACGACGGGCAAGCCCATCCACGTGATTACGAGCACTGGCAAAGGCAAGGTGTACGAAGCCAACGTCATGATCGACGTGAAGAAGAACAGCCCCCTAGTCACTGACGAAAAGGAGTACGACGGAGATTTTACGGGCACCACAGTCATAGGCGAGTTCAAGGACGTGCAGTACCAGCAGAGCGACAAGAGCCCGGGCGAGTACGTGCGGAGAACAGCACTGGCAAACCCACACGCCAAGATCACGTTCATAGACCCAAACAAGCTCAAGACAGTGTACGAACGCGCAGTGACCGTCCTTCCAAAGAAGGGAGTGGCGGCAAAACCCCACCCGAAAGGACTGGAAATCGATGACCTCATCGAGTACGCGCACCACTCAAAGGAACGCACGATAAAGACCTTCCTCGTTAACACCTTCGACAGGATGAGCGCTGCAAAAGCCAAAGAGATCGAGGAACTCACGAGCATCGACTTCCAGCGCAAACCAGACAGCATCTCATGGAAGGACGCCGAAGAAATCGTTGACGCAATCAAGAAGACGCAATTCCTCGCGCCGAGCACCGCAGAGCTGAGGCCCATCGGCGAGAGCACCATCGAACGCAGCTTCCTCAACGTGCTCGAACCGGAGTTCCACTCCATACGCACAAGAAAGCCGGCAGTGTACAGGGGCGGCGTCCCGTTCCAAGTAGAAGTCGGCATGGCGTACGGCGGCAAGGCAGGCAGAGGCAACGAGAACGGCAGCACTGCAGAGATCCTGCGCTTCGCAAACCGCGCTCCACTGTTGTTCGACGGAGGAGGTTGCGCGATAACCAAGGCAGTGAACAGCATCGATTGGAAGCGGTACCAGCTTAGGAACATAGAGACCCTCCCACTCAGCATATTCGTGAACATCTGCTCGACATACGTGCCGTACACAGGCGCCGGCAAGCAAGCCATATCCGACGAAGACGAAGTGATGAAGGACCTGGGCCTCGCCCTCATGGAAGTCGCACGTGACATCAAGTCATACGTCACATCAGAGCGCAGGAAGTACGAAAAGCACACCAAAAAACTGACGCTGACAAAATACATCCCCGAAATCTCGAGAGCCGTATCCGAACTCACCGGAGCGAAGAAGGAAGTCCTGGAAGCGAACCTCCTGAGGATCGTGAACGATAAGTACGAGAACGGCGGCGACGAGGAAGCGGAAGAAGAGGCGGGTGAAGAGCAATGAAGCGCGAACAAGTGATGAAAGAAATCGAGAAAATCGGGAAGGAAGTGGAAACAGAGATAAACAAAGGCCAGAACCCCCACCTCGAAATCCCTGTGAGGACCCTATCCAACATCGAGTTCGACAAGGACAAGAAACAGCTCACCCTCGGCGAGAGGAAGAGCAAGCGCAGCTTCATGAACGTCGCGCACACGAGAAAATTCATGCAAACCCTCATGGTAGGCTCTTTCTGCCACGACCTACTCAGGGAAGACCTGCACACGAGCCTCCGTGACATGTACTACGCACTCAAGCGCACTATCCCGGGCACTAAAGATAATACGTTCGAGGAACAAAGCGAGTCAGACCCCTGCGTCATCGACCTGGAAACCATGGGCGACTTCCTCCGCGAGGAAATGCACCTGAACGCAGACGTGCGCGGACGCGTCGTAGGCAACGTCGTCATCAAAGACCGGGGCGACACAGTGAACTGGGCCAAACTGGGATCCGGCGGCTGGTCAATACCCTCCAACGTGGAAGAAATCGAGCTGAAAACAGTCGAAGCAGACTACATCTTCGTGGTGGAGAAAAACGCTGCCTTCGAACGAATGCACGAAGATAAGTTCTGGAGGGAACAGAACTGCATACTCGTCACATCACAAGGACAGGCTGCGAGGGGCGTGCGCAGGCTCGTGAACAGGCTGAGCACAGAACACAACCTTCCCGTCATAATCTTCACTGACGCAGACGCGTACGGATGGTACATCTACTCAGTTCTGAAGTGGGGGAGCATGAACCTCGCGCACGTCAGCAACAGGCTGGGCACGCCGAACGCGAAGTACGTGGGCCTGACTATGAGCGACATAAACAACTACGACCTGCACAATTACACGATAAAGGCCACGGAAATGGACATGAAGCGCGCCAAAGAACTCAGCCAGTACCCCTGGTTCCAGAAGCCGGAATGGCAGAAAGAGCTCGAACTCATGATAAAAATGAAGAAGAAGGCCGAGCTCGAAGCCCTTTCCTCGAAAGGCCTCAAGTTCATGACAAAGGAATACCTGCCGGCGAAGATAGAACGCAAGGAATTCTTACCATAAGCTTTTAAAACAAGAACATGCAGAAATATTAACAGCGTGGTGGTCTAATGGATATGATTCAGGCCAGCAGTAAGAAAGAGCTCATTGAAGCCATCAACAGCCTCGGAGAGGCAACAAGAAGGGTTTACATCAACGCACGCCCTAGCATGGACGTCGTGAACCTCATAGTCTCTAGTGCCCCGAATGTTGAGGAGATCTACTGCCCGCCGTCACTCCTGAAGCAGGCCAGCACCAAGGTGTTCGAAACCCTGAAAGACCGCGGCGTGAGGCTCACGCACAAAAAAGTTCGCGTGGGAAGGCCGAACATCTACACAGACGAAACAATCGACAGGATTGCGGAGCAGCGCGCTGCCGGCATTTCGGTTAAGAACATCTCCAGGGACCTGGGCATTCCGTTGCGCACGGTCTACTATTACCTGAAGAACGCCAAGTAGTTTTATCAGGTTGCTCTCCTTCTCAATAATCGCGCCCAGGTAGCTCAGTTCGGTTGGAGCGCGTGGCTGTTAACCACGTGGTCGCAGGTTCAAATCCTGCCCTGGGCGCCAACCTTTTTCCTGCTAGAAGCATTTCGCTCCACCCAACGCTTCACCTGCTGAAAAAGCTTGACCAAAAAAACACTAACAACCTTTTTCCTACAACTCTGCTGCGATGAAGTCGCGGTGGCCGGACTCGGCGTGGATGAGCGCAGTGTATAACTTCTTCACCCGCTCACTGGACGCATTCGCCAAAAACTTCTCGTACACTTCAACAGCGTGAGCCTCCAACTCCTTCGTGCGCTTCAAATCGCCTTCAATCCCGCGAACATCCTCTCCTACAAGAGCCGGCACGGGCACACCCAAAAACTTCGCAGCCAGGTCAGCGTGCTCCAGCTCAACGCGAGCCAACTGCTTGAACAGACGGTTGTACTTCGAGTACTTCTCCTGGGACTTGCTCACCTTATCGTAATACGCAGTCGCGTTCACCTCAAGGCCAAGCGTCGCCTTCATATCAGCGCGCTCCTGCTCAGTCAGCTCAACGCCCCACAAAGCGGAATAATCCCCAGCCAAGCCGATGAACTTCTCAGGCGCCCCGCAGAAAGGGCACTCGTCCGGAGCGTTCTCACCCAGATAAGGCTCTCCGCAAACACCACAAACAAAAAGCTTCAGCATAACATCTCCTCCTTCAAGTTTCACCTAACCGTACTCTGCACAGTCAAAGGAAACAATCCTTTAAAAAACATTACCCTGATGGCCACGCCGCAGCAACGCCAACGGTCTTCAGAACAAGCAAACGCTGCCGCGGATAAGGTTATAAACAAAGAAGAGGTATGTGAACAACAATGCAAGTGAGACAAGAAGTATTATTCAGCGGACTGCTCATCGTGGTCGCATTCCTCTACGTAGGCTTGGAAACGGCATTCCAAACACTGTTCTCAGCGCAGTTGCACTTACTGGCAGCCGCACTGCTTGTGGGCGCGCTAGCCTCCCTCCTCGACACCTTCAAGAGCAACCTACTCATCCGGGAAGGAGCAGAAACGACCATGGAATACGTCAGGGAAACATTCACCCCAACCATCGAAGTAGGGGTGGGCAGCATGAGCATCATGCAACGAATGCTTGATGGATTCCGCATGCGCATGACAAAGACCCTGGGCAAGACCATCCTCGTCCTCGCCAAGGCAATAGACCTGCTCCTGAAGAGCACGGCAGCGCTCTGCGGATTCGGAATGGTCATCACGAGCATACTAGGCCTCGGCCTGAACGAAGGCTTTTTCATCGGCTTGTGGATTGTGCTATCCACGATACTACTCATGATAGCGCTCAAGTTCAGCGGAAGCATCGGCGTCTTCGTCTCGCTCATCAGCTTCGCGCCGCCAGTGAACATGCACCAGTACACGGAACGTACGAAGAAGCTGCTGGTAACAGTCAGCGCAGCCAGCATGATGGTGTGGGTGCTGCACGCACTGGAGTTGTGGGTGCTGTTCAACGCATTCGGAACGCAGCCAAGCATCCTCGCAGTGTTCCTCATCACGTCATTCCTCACGCTGCTCTCTCTGGCCCCGCTCACGCTCGACGGCCTCGGCCTCACTGAACTATTCGCCACGCTCGTCTTCCCCACCATAGGCGTTCCAGCAGCAGCCGCACTGCTGGGTACTGTAATGCTTGAGACCGTGCGCGCCACCGCAGACGCGGCAGTCACTGCAGCGACAAGGAAAAGCGAGCTAGCGAGATACAGGTGATTACTTCGAAAGAGCGGTCTTAAGCTCGAGTATGGCAGGCTCGCTCAAACCCAGGTGTATCTAATTCAGGGCTAGCTTGATCGCGTCTTTTTCCTGCTTGGAAAGCGCTCTCTTCTCCGAAGCCTTGCTAGCGATCATGGCAAGCCTGTGCTGGGCCTCTTCGCACAATTTAGGATCGATCAACTTAATGGCCGGGACAATGGAAATACCGAAATCCAAGCGATCCATATCCTGGTAAGCTGCATGGGCCAGCCTTTCTTGAACCCCGACAAACTCCTCCGGCGTGATCTTGGCATACACTGCATCACGATGCTCGCCCAGCCCAGAATCCCAGGTACCATCATGGATAGCACCAGCAATAAGGTGCCTAGTAAACTGATCGAATTTAGGTGATATCTTTTCCAACATAGCAGGCAAGTAATCCTTGATGTCTTTCACCATAGACGCATTGTACCCAATAGCATTACCAAGCTCATGCTACCTCCCAGCAGGAATAGTTGGAGTAAGAAGTCTTAGACTCCTGTTTATGCGCTCGTGAGGATCGTAAACGGCTTTAAAAGCACTTTTCGCTTTCTTGACAACTCTGACCGCCATAACAACACCAAACAGTTTTGGGCCGCAGGAGTATAAATGCGTTCTGTCATCCCAGGATCTCGCGCAGCGCGTTCCCGAGCTCCTCAAGAGCCTCCTCGCGGAACAATGGATTGCCTTCATCCTTGAACCGCTCGTACGTTTCTTTCGACAAGGCGTTCCTCAAAGGAATCCCCAACTCATCGCAAGCACGCTTCACGGCCTCGTACGTCTCGGAGTATTTCAGGAAGCACAGCACGCGCTCGTACGCATGCGCCTGCAAGTACTTCTTCACGCGCTCAGCATTCATTTCCACGTACCGCTTCCGGATCTCGGGCGTCTCCTCGCGCTCATCCCACTCATACGCATTGAACGGGTAGTGGTCATCGAACTCTATGGGGATGACGCCGGGATTCGAAACCACGATGCGGTGCACGCCACGGAAACGCTTCACAACGCTCCACACAAGCGAATGCGTCTTGCTCTTGCTGTACGGCTTCTTAGCAGAACACGGCAAGAACAGCGCGACACGAGCCCACTTCGGCGGCTCGTAAAAACGCTGGAGCCAATCCTGCCACACCACATAGTGCGGGTGCGTCAGGTTCTCCTCAGTCGCTCCGCGGATAACCCGCCTGTACTCCCTCGGAAAAGTCGGGATGAATCGGAACGTCTCAGCATCCTTCTCAACGCCGTCCATGTCCGCCACGACATCGAAGAACTCCTTCTTCGTCAGCGGTGACCACTCGCCGGCAAGCCACATGTCCAGCAACGGTGTCTTGCCGTGCGGCAACGTGTTTATGACGACAATGCTGTCAGAGTACTTCCTCGCGAAAGCGACACTGTCATGGATACTCCCGCTGACATCGGTGCAGAACGGCGGGTTCACCAGCAGGTACGTGCGGACCCGGAAACCCTTCGAGTGAAGCAGGTCTGCAGCGCGAGCAAAGTCATCGGGCGTGAAGCCCTTATTCAGCTTCCTGAGAAGGGCCGGGTCACTCGTCTCCAAGCCGATGGCAACAGTGAACTCAACACCCTCAAAGTCCCCCAATGCCTCGGCAGTAACAAACTCAGGCCTGCTCTCGACAGTCAGAGGCACATGCTTGTCCATGCACTTCCGCGCCAAACGCCTGCGGAACTCAGGAGTGAACTGCCTGTCATCAAGAAAACTGCCGCTGCAAAATATCTTCAGCTCGTCGAACCCACCCTCAACGAACAGCCTGTCCAGGTCAGCGCACTGCCTCGCCATGTTCACTGGCGCGGGCTCGGTCTTACTGTACCCACAGAAAATGCACCCGCGCCACGAGCACTGGCCAGACGCGAGGACAAGCGTTTTGGTGGTCATGAACATCAACGCCGTTTCGTGATGCCGCCCGCGTGAACAGTCACTTCCGGGACCCGGAAGAGATTCATGTCAAGCCTGTGCTGCTGCCGGGCATCAGACAAGACCGCGTTGAGGCCGGCACCGGCGGCCATTTGGACGACAGCGCGCCAGTCCGAACCCATTCTCGTCGTTATGAAATGCATGCGCTTCTCAGCAGTTTCGAACAAGTGCTCACGGCACTTCTCGTAAGCATCCTCCTCAACCCCCACAGCTCCACGGAGGAAATCCTTCACAATGCCCAGCTCTTCCTCAGAGAACAGGTTCAGAACAGCCTTGTGCTCCTCTCGGTCGATCTTCTTGCCTTCACGCAACCGCCCAGCAGCCTCGTACAACGCCCATCGGCGCGGCAAGAACGTATTCATAGCTGACGAAAGCTTTGGGAAAGCCATGTCAGAGTATTTCCTGGCAATCATGATGATGCTATCAAGATCGTGGTTGCCGCGCCTCGAGAACTCGCTCACAATGCCCGCCCGCAAGTGCGCGAGGATCACCTTGTACTCGTAAGGCAGGCAAGCGATTTCCTGAGGACTCAGCACGCTGTTGTACAACTCCTTCACGAGCTCGTGCGTCACCGACTCATCGCTGGCAGGGTAAAGCTGCCTGTGACGAGACTCGCCGAGGCGCTCTCGCCACGAGTTGTGGATACACACTTCCTGTGAATGATTGGCTACGGGAATCCTGCCCGCTACATCCCTGAGCGTGCGCAAAACCGCCATGGATAATTGATGGTGCGACGGCTTAAAAAGGTTGGTGGGAAGCCACCGCAACCGCTAAATACTGCGCGCCACAATTCTTGAACCATGAAAGACGAGTACGACGAAGCGCTCTCCAAGACAGCGAAACTCGTTAAAGGACCTGCAACGCTAGTGTTCCACGACGATGCTGACGGCCTGTGCGCGGCAGCGCTCGCCGATAAGGCGATGCAGAAGCTCGGCCTGGATCACAAAAACGTGTGCATAGAGAAGGCATACCCCGAGATCCTGGGAGAAATCCAAAAAGAAGACAGGACAATCATATACCTGGACATAGCGAGCGGAGAAGTGGACGCGCTGGACAAACTCGCCAAAACGACCACGATTATCATCGACCACCACAAGACCGGGGAACCGAAGAACCAGAACATCACGAACCTTGATCCAGAGCTCTTTGGCTACTCCGGAGACACGGACGCAAGCGCCAGCACCATCGCATACGCGTTCTTCAGCAAGCTCACTGACCTCACAGAACTAAAAGACCTCACTGCCATAGGCTCTTGCGAGATTCCAGGCGAGTGGCAAGGCATCAACAAAGAGATATGCCCGCAGAGGGAAAGCAAGACAAAGTACGGCAAGAAGCCTGGCAGCGTGGCAAAAGACCTCACGATCCTCGGCAGCGTCGGATACTACCAGCAAGGCTTCCGGGACGCGATAAAGCTCTGCCACTTCGGGTACAACAAGGAACTCCGTGGCAGGATAAGCGAACTCGAGGAAAAACGCAAGGAAGTGAACCGCTCGCTGGCCCGCAGCATGAAACTCAACGAATCCAGGTACACCCAATGGTTCTTCGCCGGCAATGCCTACAAAGGCATGGGCACCAAGGTCATAGGCACGTTCTGCTCATACCTCTCGCACAGGGGCGTGGCACAGGACAAGATACTGCTCGGGTTCATGGACGTCGAGAACGCAGTGCCTGGAACAGAGTGGAGGCTGCGCGGCGACTACGTGAAAGTCAGTGCGAGAGCGCCGGAAGCCGCTGCCACAAAAATCGTTGCCCACGAGTGGCCGGGACTCGGCACAGTACTGAAAAAAGCGTGCGCGAACGTTGGAGGGTTCGGTGACGGCCACGACCTCGCAGCCAGCGGCATTGTGCCACGCGGCAGGGAAGCGGGAGGGCTCGTGCACGAAATAGAGTCATTGATCGCTAAAGGCCACGGCACGACGCTCGCGGACTTCGTCTAGGCGTGAACACCGCGGATGCGAGAAGCACCAGAGCCCGGCTCTGCTCTTTCGCCCAACTTCTTCACAATGCTTCTCAAGACTTTGGCCTGGTCTTGAGGAGAAAGAGTGCTAAAATACTCGCCGACATGGCCACCCATCAAATCTATTGCGTCCGGCGTGAGACCGTGCTCCTGCATAGTGCGCTTGACCCAGCGCCGCGTATCGGCCTCGGGCACCTGCGCAGGGCGGGTGGGCTCGGGCTTCCGCCCCAAACCCAGCGCGCTTAACAAAGAGGTGAACAGCCCTTCTCGCTGGGCCATCACAGTGCGGACAGGCTTTCCTGCAGGCTGCTGCGCAATGCCCCCGTACAAGTCGGCGATGCGCTGGGTATCTATATCAGAATGCGGTTTGAACAACTGTCTCCTTCCTCCCGCCCCTTCAACATGAACCTTCGGGCCAGAACTGAGTTCTGCAGTCGCAGTCAAATGCTCTGCAGCAAGCTCCTCCTCCATCCTGGATACGGGTAGGTTGGCGAAGCGCAGCAACTCAGCGCGCTCTTTGGGTGAAAGGCTCTGGTCGTGGCGGATCTCTGATAGTACATTCCCAAAACTCATGCCCCCCCATCGCTCTTGCCAAGGATACCTCAGCTTTGCAGCACGGCGCTTTTCCGGCATTCGCTCACCAAACAACATATGTATGCAAAAATATTTAATGGTTTGCACTAGGGAACGAGGGTATTTAAAAGTTGGTTTTCAGCGCCTGCGCTGGAACTCGGGCCGCTCCTTCCGCGGTGGTGCCGTGAACATGTAGTACTTCACGTCCTCACCCTCCAGCTCGTGCTGCACGCGTTCCCTGACAACGCGCACCGGGTCGGGCAGGAGGTGCACGCGCTTCGCCATGTCCTCAAAGCTCTCGAAAGGCTTTATGTCACGCTCGTCAAGAATGGCCTGCATGTGCTTCTTGCCGATGCTGGGCAGCAGCTCCAAGGAGTGCTTCCTCACGCTAATGGGGCGCGCCTTGTTGAAGAATTCCACGTACTTCTGCTCGTTCTCTTTTATTATCTGGTCGATAATCGCCGGGAGCTCGTTGCGTCCAGTCTGCGTCAGACGCTCGTACTCCAATCTTCCTTTGATGAACTTAACTTCCTTCCGCTCCTCGGGCCCGATGTACACCCTCTGCTCGAGGTTGAGGGTGACGCCATCCCTCGGAACAAGCTCCAAGAGAGTGAACCAGGAAGTGCCCAGAGCTTGGACTACCGGCTCGCCCACATAACTGGACGAGTACCCCCGACTCAAGTAGTCGAGGACGACCGCATACTCTTCCTTGTACATACTGGAATCTTCCTCACTTCGAGTACTGCGCGACCAAGTCGAGGATCTTGACGGCTTCCTTGTCCTCAACCTTGAAGCGCTTCTTTTCCATGATGACGCGGAGGTCATCCTTGTCCTCGGGCTGGATGTCAGCGATCATGACCGCTGTGGACTCATCCATCTTCGGAACATCCATGAGCTTCTCGATGAGCTCCCTGGCTTTTGTGGGACTCATCTTTCCGAACTCAGACGTGTACTCCAACGAGGACGCCTGCTCGTAAGACAGCTCGGAATCCTTCTTGCGCTTCTGCAAGTGCCCTTTAGCCTCACTCAGCGTGATGTCTCTCTCCTGAACAACTTCTTTTCCTATCATATAGAAATCGCCTCACTCAGGACGCAGGTGAACCGCCGCGGACTTCAACTCCTTGTCAGAGCGTCCGTCCTTGATCTTCACAATGTATGTGTTCTTCTCCCTTCCCACGATCTTCCCTGTCTTGCCCTGGTACTTGGGATGTGGCATTCCGGACGGCTCAGAAGCAACGATGTTCACGTGCACTATGTCCCCTTCCTTGAACTCCCGCAGGTAACGCGTCATAGGCTGTATGCCCGTGTCCCTGTGGCTCTTCTTGAGCTTCCTGGTCATCCTGTTCATCTTTCCATGACTGTTTTTCATGGCTTCGCCTCCGGAAATCGTACAACCCCGATTTATGAACAAGGTAGTATATAAATCCATTTAATGCGGGATTGGAGACGAACAGCAAAACACGAATACAGCAAAGCTTTTATATATGTTACTACCTAATAGTAACAACAGAAACAGCAGGAGTGGTAGTGAGTGGATGAGAGGGACCTTGTGGATTTCAGCTACGTGCTGATTGCCGTAGGGATCGTGCTCCTCCACTACTACCCCTCGATGTTCAGCACTCTACTGCCGATAGTCACATTCATAGGCGCGTTCTACCTCGTGTTCGGAGTCATATCGCGCTTCGTGTCGGGCTTCACGCCATACATGCACAAGCGCAAGAACGACTGGTGGAACGGCCTCGCCATACTGACCATACTCATCCTCTTCTTCGGACAGAAGGACATGGCAACCTACTTCATCTCGCTGATGCTCAGCGGCATACTCTGGTTCTTCGTTGGCATGGCATCCCTGCTCCACATATAAACCTTTATAAATAACAGGATTCAGAAAAAAGGGTATATAAACGGGGTGCGTCGGATGGATGTCAAATTCAAGATAGAGAACATAGTAGCAAGCGCCAACCTGAACGCCGAGCTCAACCTATACGCAATTGCCCGCGAGCTCGACAACGTGGAATACGAGCCTGAGCAGTTCCCTGGAGCAATACTCAAGCTGCAGAAACCGAAGACGAGCCTGCTCCTCTTCAAGAACGGCAAGATGATTTGCACAGGCGCGAAAAGCGAGGACGAGGTGCTTAACGCAATAGAGACCGCAGTCAGCGAGATCAAGCGGTTCATAAAAACAGGCAAACCAGCAGAGAAGGCCAAAACTGTGGCAAAGAAGCCGAAAAAGAAGTAGAACAACGAAAGCCTTTTAAAGGAATTCGTGCAGAATAATGGCGTTGACGGCCACAGCGAAGGGGAAACACCCGGACACATACCGAACCCGGAAGTTAAGGCCTTCAGCGATTTGCGTGGTACTAAACTGCGAAAGCGTTTGGGAACCGCAAGACGCCGTCAACACTTCACTCAAACAAGGCATAGCTGAAGCTGTATGAATAATGCAATGATAGCCTATTTTTTTATATGCTCAGAGTGATAATTCAAATCGGTGATGCGGGGATGGCTTCTCAATCGGTTCAGTTGAGTTATGAGAAATATTTATCCATGGATTTATCCCAGTATGTTGGCAAGTGGGTGGCAATCAGCCAAACCGGGGAGATTATAACCAGCGGGTCTCTTTCTAAGTTAATGGAAGTCATAGAAGAGAAGAACATCAAAAATCCACTAATCAAAAAGATAAGAAGCGAAGAAGAGATGTGGATTTTGTGATTGGATGATACACTATAGATATAAAACTGAGCCAGATATCCCGGTCCGATTCTCTGATAAGGATAAGAGACTCACTGTGATGATGATCATTGATTCTAGTTCTACTTACTCTTTCATTCCCCTGGAGATAGCTAAGGCGTTGGGTGTGGATTAAACTAAACCATCTGAACATGTAAAGTCTATGAGCGGAGGATTCCGAGCAATACCCGCAAAGGTCACGGTAAACCTGGGAAAAGGGGGTGCATCAGATAAATTTGAATTGGAGGCATACGTACCGATAAGCGAGAAGATAGAGTATGCTATTCTAGGGATGCACAATTTTTTTGATAGGTACGAAGTGACTATAAACGCAAAAAAGAAGAAGATCAAGCTGAAGAGGAATTAGTAGTACGTAAAGCACTACAAAACTCTCAGCCGCACTTGCCGAATTCACTCGCATTCTTCGCGAGCGCGTGCTCACGCACCTGCTTCTGCAACTCCCTGCGGACAACAGCATTCCTGACCTTCGACAACTGCACCAAGACCTGCACATCAGTCGCCTTATCATGAAGAAACGAATCAAACAACTTCATCGCCGTAGCCACGTAAAACGAATCCAAGAGCTCATCATTGCCCCCAGCCAAAGCAGCGTACTCCTCCTCCGCGTCCAAAAGCCCAAGCTCCCCAACACTCCACCTGCGGATCACATCCTGCATCATCAAACCAGCCAGCTGCTCGCGCAGCTCCCTGCGCACCCTCCCAGACAAACGCTTCCGACCCAACAAGCGCAAAGACTCAATGAAGCCAGTCATATCAGCAAGAGGATCAGCACCGCTGACCACACCAAGCCGCCTGACCATCTCACGGAAACGCGCCTCATTCTCCTCCACAGACATGACATACAGCTCCCGCTGAAACACAGAAGACTTGTGCGCGAAACGCGCACGACATACGAGGAAAAAAGAAAAGATAGGCTAGAAAAGTTCTAGCCACTGTGGCGACACCACATTAACGCATATGTCATTTAAATACATTTCGGTTTACGACATAATACGATAAAAACTAGGGGACGAGGAATGGATACAAATGCCATGCGCGCCCAACACAGCGGGCATGGCACGACCCAAAGGGCGGGGGCGGAAAAGAGGCCTAAAGCCCCAAGGAGGTGACACCGCCCCCATCACCAATCGCAGTGAGGGTATTATGCACACCCATTTATAAAAAAATGTTGTGGAACAATAAGGAACGAACAAAAAATACAAAAAATTAAAGGTCAAAAGAACAATTCTAAGACCGAAAAAAGTTCCAATACGTTCCAAAACATGTAAAAAACTCATTCTAAAGAAACCAGGTTCGTTCTTCCCTTAGTTTTCTTTGAAATTAGCTTTCTCTCCTCCATACCACGCAAAAGCCTTGAAAGCTTCGCCTTTGAGAAGCCGGTTGTTTTCTGGATATCTGCCTGGGTTTCAGCACCGTTCTCAAGCACTTTCACGACCTGCGCCTCATCCCCGCTCAACCGCGCCTTCACAACACCGATCTTCTGCATCAGGACCGACGCTGCACCAGCAGCAAGGAAGTAGCCGAACAAGAACGCGAAGACCAATCCCGGAACAACGATATCCCACTCAGTGATGGGGATGCCTACAATCGTTTCCTGCTTGAGGAACATCTGCTCGTACCTCGCGCTGAACACCAGCCGCTCGCCAGCAGGCACTGACTCGCCGGACCAGAAAGAGATTATGCGGCGCCCGTCAGACGAGAATAATGCCTGGGGAGAAACCTCAGTGAACGCGAACCCGGCCGGGAGCACGAGCTTCATCGAGAACGAGTCAGCACTGAAAGGCAAGCTGATAGAGGACATGAAGACCTTGTGGTACTTGCCCGACGACACGAGACCAGAAGCGCTGAACAACAAGGATACCCGCACGCTCCCGCCGGGGGCGAGAGGCTCTGCAAGAGCAAGCGAACCATTGGAGAGCAACGCGCCCGAAACAACCGAGGCCTCCGGAACACTCATGTTGATGGCACTCACGGCGACATCACCGTCATTGAACACGGAGAACGAAACGTTCTGCGAAACAGAATCATCGATACCCACGTCCGCAACCACTGAGTACTCACTGAGGCGGAGCGCATCAACGGCAGTCAACGACAAAAGCACCAACAGCACACCAAGCAAACGCATAGGTTATTATACGGAACTGGTACTATTTATTTGAATGAGGCTCAGAGAATTTCATTCAGCGAAAGAGCGGCGCGAAGCCCTCGAGAAGGAGGCGAACGCCCGCCTTGAGAACATCGCTGCATTCACATTCGATGAGGAGACAGCATCCAAGAAGAACATCGAGAACATGATAGGCGGCGCTCAAATCCCCGTCGGGATCGCAGGCCCGCTGCTCGTGAAAGGAGAGCACGCCAACGCAGAGTACTACATCCCCCTCGCCACGACCGAAGGCGCCCTCGTCGCGTCAGTGAACCGGGGCTGCGCGGCAATAACCAAAAGCGGGGGCGCAAGATGCGTGCTCCTCGCAGACTCGATGACGCGCGCACCACTCTTCGTATGCGACTCTGTGCGCGAAGCCAAGGCACTCACCAGCTGGGTGCAGCAGCACTTCGACGAGATAAGGGAACGCATGCAGGAAGGCTCCAGATTCCTCAAGCTCAAGACAATCACGCCCTTCGTCGTCGGCAGGAACGTCTTCCTCAGGTTCGAAGCCACGACTGGAGACGCAATGGGCATGAACATGATAACCATCGGCGCCGAGCAGGCCTGCAGGCTCATAGAAGAGAAGACCGGCGCAAGATTCCTCGCAGCGAGCGGTAACATGTGCGTGGACAAGAAGCCCGCAGCACTCAACATCGCGTTGGGCCGCGGCAAAAGCGTCGCAGCAGAAGCCACGCTCACGAAAGACGTCCTGGAAGGCGTGCTGAAGACGAGCTCAGAAGCCTTCGTGGAAGTCGGATGGCGCAAGGCACTGCTCGGCTCCGCGAGGGCAGGCGCGCTCGCATTCAACGCGCACGCCGCCAACATGCTCGCCGCAATGTTCATAGCCTGCGGCCAGGATCCCGCGCACGTCGTTGACTCCTGCCAATGCATAACACTCGCAGAAAGGATGGGGGATGACGTCCACATCAGCGTCACCTTCCCGGTGCTTGAAGTGGGAACGGTCGGTGGAGGCACAAGCCTCGCAACCCAACGCGAGTGCCTGCAGCTGCTGGGCGTCGCAGGAGCGGGAGACCCACCAGGCGAGAACTCGCAGAGGCTGGCAGAAATAGTCGCTGCGACCGTGCTGGCAGGGGAGATATCATTATTAGCTGCACTATCCTCACACGCCCTCGGGACGGCCCACAAGCAGTTAGGCAGGTGAAAGCGATGAAGACCACGAGAAAGAAGAGAGCAACGCGCCGCATAGGCCTTGACGAGATACTGCAGTTCGTGCTCGTGACAGGCATCGTCGGCATCGTGCTGGGATACGTGGCGTTCATCGACCCAGAACTCCCTGAAGCGCAACGCGCAATCACCGAGCACACCGCCCTTGCATTGAAGACAGTCGGCATCGAGTCGGAAGTGTTCCACGAGTGGGTGAAATTGCCTGTGGCAGCGCTGTCAAAAAGCGAGCTGAAGGACATAGAGCTGTCATTCGCAAGACTGCAGCTCTCGCTCAAGAAGGACAGCACTTACCTCGTGGGATACAACACGTTCCTCACGAGCGGGGAGGCGCAGGCGCTGCACTCCTACGTGAACTTCCTCAGGTCGAGGGGAGTGGTGGTGGACTACTCGCCGTCAGTCATAACCACGCCAGCAATCACCGTGGAAATCATCCCCGCATGCACTGGGTGGCTGGGCATCGCAGCGATAACCGCGCTGATACTCGCGTTCCCGCGCGCCTCAGGGAAATCGCGCATGTACGGCCTCATAATAACGTGGGGAGCGCTGTACGCAGTGAACGTCGTGCGGCTGGCGTCAGTGATTGCCGTGACGAACTGGGTCGGAGTGAGCGTTTTCGATGCTCTGCACAACGTCGTGTGGCGCGAGGGCATGATAACAGTCGCGCTCATATTATGGGTCGGATGGCTGAAGTACCTGCCCAAACTCGATGAATGAACACTTATTTATATACCAAGTGAGTTAGTGGAATTAGGTGTAGCCATGGCTGGTAGGGAGGAAACGCGCGCCAAGATAGAAGCCCTGAAGAGGGATCAAGAATCCCTAAAGTCACAGCTGGCGGAACTGGACACGTTCATGGAAAAGAAGGCAGTGAAGAGAACGCCTCCAACACAGCCGCTACCCCAGCCGAGAAGGGAGTATGGAAGGTCACCATCACCGCCCCAATACGAAGCAGCACAGAGGTACGCTCCCCCTCAGTACGACGAAACGAGGGACCTCCTCCGCCAGAACGTTGAGAACAGCAAGGAACTCATGAGCAAGTTCGACTACCTGCTGGACACGCTGATAGCCACGATGGAAGAGACAGAGGGCGAGAACATCGAGGACGTGATAAAGACGCTGGCCTCGACTCAACTGCACATAATAGACATACTGGACGTCATCAGGACAACACTGGACGAGACAAGGGACATATCCGCAACAAAAGAGAAGATGGTGGAGCTCGAGCAGGAAACAAGCAAGCACTACAACGAACTCAACAGAAAGATGAACGTGCTCATGGAGAAGGTTGAGAAGCCACCTTACCTACAGGAACTGGACGCAATCCGCGTGAACGTCACGAACCTGTCCTCGATAATCAGGCAGATGACAGGAAGGGGCATAAACATTGAGACGCCGGAAGAGGGCGCGGAACTCACAGGCGACCTGAAGAAGCTGTCAAACCAGATCGCGAGCATGGAAGACCGCATAGCCAGCCTCGCCACGAACCTGGAAGGCGTAGGGACTCACGTCTACACGATAGAAGCCACGACGACCGCGCTTGCCGGGCTCAAGAAAGACCTCGACAGGATGCAGGAGGTCATCTCAGGCAAGCAGGACGCGCTACTGACAGAGACGGGAACGCGCTCGCAAGCAATCGAGGAGAGGATAGCCACGCTGGACGAGTCGCTGCGCGGCCTGACAGAACTCGAGTCAAGACTGGGCACCGTGTCAGCAAAGCTGAGAGATGCTGACAAGTGGTTCGAAAAAATGCCCACAGAACAGCTCGCCGAACTCAAGGATATCCAGGAGAAGATGATAGAGCTCAAGAAAGGCATACCAGAAACCGGGGTCAAGGAACTCACTGCGAAAGTCGACGGCCTCGCAGAATCCATGAGGGAACTCAGCAGCCACATCAGAGAGGGAGGGACCATCTCCGAAGAGCAGAAGGAAGCATTCAAAAAATCAATGGAGGGGTTATTGGAACAGGTGAAGAGCGCACAAGACCCCAAACTGAAAAAGGCTGTGGAAGAGCTTTCGAGGAAAGTCGATGAAGTAAGCAGCCGCGTCACAGGTGAGGAAGTCGCGAGCGCGTACGCCATCGAGGCCATACGCAATTCCGTGGAAAGCATCTCAAAAGAGCTGCAGAAAGTGAGGGAAAGCTCTGGCAAAGCGCAGCTGGACACAGTCAGGAACGAGCTGAAGCAGATGACCGAGAAGGTGGGGCAGGGCACTCCAGTCGCAGAAGACGTTAAGCGATTATCCGCCGAGCTGAAGGAGCTGCGCGGGATGATGGAGCCATACGGGCAGAAAGTCCAGGAGCTCGCCTCGCGGCTCGAACAGAGCGTCACAAAAGTCGGAAGGGAGGGGCTGGCGAGCAAGGAGGATGTGGAAGCGCTCAGCATGGCGGCAGACCACCTGAAGGACGAGGTGGGGTACGCCCGCGCGGAGATGGAGAAAAAGCTCGCAGAGCAAGCCCTGGAAATACGCCGAAACATGGATGACATAATGCTGAAACAGGAAGCGCTCGAAGAACGGATAAGCGGCAAAGAGACCCTGGAGGCAATGATGCGCATAAAGCGAGAGAAGGAGACAGAGAGGGCTCTGGCAGAACAGGAAAAAACAGACCAGATGCTGAAGCAGAGCGTGGAAGCGCTCGGCAAGAAGATAGGAGAGCTTGAGCAGTCGAAAGAATCAGAATCAAAGAAGCGCTCTGACGAAGACGAGCGCATCCAGCAGGCCGTGCAGGACATCAACAGCAAACTGAGCGCGCTGGAAGAAGAGGCCAAGCCATACGGAAAAGAAATCCAGGAAGCAGTCCAAAAAATGAAGCAGCTGGCAGAGCGCGTGCAGCGCAACGAAGGCGTCACCAAAGACTCTGTCGAAGGGCTGAGAGCAGGCTACGAGCAGCTCATGAAGAGCACAGAGGAAGTTAAGATCCACGCAGCGTCCATAGACGAGTTGAGGCGCAAGGCCAAGAGCGTTGAGAACAGCGTGAACGAAGCGTACAAGCAGATCCAGGAAGTCCAAGACAAGGAAAAGAAGGAACTCAACGAGATACAAGCGGGCATAGGCAAGGTACTGACATCGCTCCAGACCAAGCTGCTCGGCTTGGAGGAGAGGGTGGGAGAGGTAAAGGTCGACGACGAACTGAATGACTTCGAAAAGCGGCTCTCCGGCATCTCGAAGAACCTTGAGGGCGTGCGCTCCGAGTTCCAACAACTGCGCATTGAAAGCGAGAAAGGGATGAGCGGCGTGAACGAACGCCTCGCCAGCACTGCAAAGAGATTCGACAAGGTCATGGAAGAGATAGGCGAACTCGACAAGAAGGCCTCGAAACTGACGCAGGATCTTTTGCAAGAGCGTGATGAGGAGAAGAAGCTCCGCGAGCAGATCACGGAACTGCAGAACTCGCTGAAGAAGCTGGGCGAATCCAAGATAGGCAAGGAAGACTATGAAGCAGCCGCCACCCACCTTAGACAGGGCATAAGCGCACTTGAGAAGCGCTTGGATGAAGTGCACGGGAAAGAGAGCGCGAACGCCAAGAGGATAGACGCACTGAAAGACAGGCTCGGCGAGTCTTCACAGGCACTATCAGAACTCGAGGAAAAAACGCGGGCCGAAATCCTCTCCAGAATCAGGGACGAGCACGAGGAAGTGCTGAAGCACGTGGAAGACCTGCAGCGCAAGCTCAGGGAAGGGCCGGTCAACGGCATCGTGCTGAAAGCCTTCACTGACTCCGTGCGGAGCGACGTGCGGCGCACGCGAGAGTTGCTGACAGACGAGAGGGGGCCGCTGAAGCAGCTGAAAGCCCTCTTGGACAGCGTCCAAAAAACAGCAGACGAACTCGAGTTCGGGGAAGGCGGCCCGGAAAAGCTGGAAGAGCTGAAAGAGGGACTGGAGAGCGTTAAGGAAAACATAGAACAGCGCGAGAAAGAGCTCGGGAGGCCAGCATTCCAGGAGGCTCTGAAAGAGAGCATGCGAAAGGCAGAGTTCGTGGAAAAGACCATGCCCCGCAAGGAAAGTGTTTCAGGGATGGAATCCTTCAGGAAAGAACTGTTCAAATTGGAGAGAGTGCTTTCCACAGGAAAAAGCGATTACAGAGCAATGAGCGAGAAGGTCCGCGACCTCAAGGAGCGGGCCAAATCCCTCGCAGAAGAGATGAAGCACGACCGGCCAGTCATCAAGCAGTTCGCTAAACTCCGGGAGGAGTTAGTGTCCATCAACGAAGACCTTCTGGACATGCATGATAAGGACAAGGGGCTTGCAGAAGCAGTGTCCCGCCTCAAAGAATTCAACAGGAGAGCGGACGAACTGCGCCTCCTCGTCGAAAGCGGTCACATGAACGAGAAGCGGTTCCGCGAAGAGCTCCAGCGAGGATTCAAGGACATTGAGCACGCAAAAGAGCTGGTCGAACACGAGCGCGAGATTTTTGCTGACACGCGACTGGACCTTGTAAGGCTCGCTAAAGCGCTGGAAGACGCCGAGGCAGTGAACGTGGACGCTGTCAAGCGAGGGCTGAGGCGCGCTGCAGAAGGGCATGAGGAAGGCCTTGAAGAAGCAAAAGCAGCGATGAGCAAGAAACCCGTACCTGAGATAAAGGAAGCGGCGAAGGACATAAACGATGCGGCCAGGACCATTGCCTCGCGGCGAGGGCGCCTGGAGCAGCGAATCAGCGAGGAAGTGACTGCATCACAGGACGTGGAAGGCGTTTTCAAGGGATTCACCCAGACACTGAGGGAGATGGAGATTGCGCGCAAGTCGCTGAAAGACGTATCAGTCAGCGCGGGCAAGCCGAGGGTCGTGCCGAAAAAAGAAGCTGAAGAGATGGCCATCACGGCAGAGGAAGTGAAACAAGCCATCAAGCATGAGGGCCCGGCTCGCAGCACGGCACTGCAGGAAGTCGCCGAAGAACTGGCTCAAGCCCAACAGGGCGCCGAGAACCTAAAAGTCGTCGACATGGATGCTACCAAGGCAGTCGCGGCCAAAGCAACAGAAGCCAGGGACAAGGCAGTGAAGGTGCGCGAAGAACTGCGCCTCGCCAAGCACGTCATGAAAGAGCCGGAAGCGAGAAAAACCCTTGAGAGCGCGGAAGTGAAAGCGAGCCTCGCAGAAGAAAAGCTTGAGAGGACGGGAAAGCGGCTTGAAGAAGTAAAGCCATCACAGGAAGGCCTTGGAGAGATGAAGGCGCGCATCAACACCGCCAAAAGAAAAGCCGAAACAATACCCATACGCGAAGAGTACTTACTAATGGAGTTCCTGGAATCCCTGAAGCCCGGACAAGAAGCAAGGGCATCGGAAATCTCGGCGCTGACAGGCCTGAACAAGGAGTTCGTCGAACAGACCCTGCCAAGGCTTGCGGGACCATTAAGAGTGGAGGGGCAGGGATTCCTCGGGATCGGCAGGAAAGAACTCACAGTCAAAAGAACGTAAGCACCCATAAACCTTTTAAAGAATATGCGCCTTACTCACAGGCAGGAGGTGACACAAAACATGCGAAAAGGAATCTCACCAATCGTCGCAGTCGTCCTACTCATCGCAATCGCAGTAATAGCAGCAGTAGG
>JAFGGZ010000021.1 GCA_016939415.1 Candidatus Iainarchaeum sp.
AGAACACGCAACGTTATATTTCCCCAGGCTTTTTCGATTCTACAAATCGAAAAAGGCTGCTGCGAAGCGAGTGCTCGCTTGCAGAGCGAGCAATTTTGTATTTCCCCAGGCTTTTTCCGCTCTAAAAGCGGAAAAAGGCTGCTTTGCATCTCCCCAAGCTTTTGTCGCTTTAGGCGACAAAAAGGCTGTGGCGGGCGCGAGGGGATTCGAACCCCCGATAGCTGGCTTTCTCCTCGGTTGTTCACAACTTCATCACGCGTAAAACGCGCTCGGAGCTGGTTTCAACAGTCATCGAACCCGGCGAACCGAGTAGGAGGCCAGTGCCCTATGCACCAAGATGCCTTGAAAGGCATTCTTCCTGGCTAGGCTACGCGCCCACAAGGCATTACTTTTGCGCAGAGACTTTAAAAAAGGTATCTCTCGCACCCAAAAGAAAAAGCCCGGTAGGATACGGACCGAATGTAAAGTATTTATTTAACCTGCCACAAAAGTAAGGACGACAAGCAACCCACCCCAAAGTGAGTCAGCACACAGAGAAAAGGGGGTTGAGAGGGGAGTTCGTGACCAGAAAGGTTCCCTCTTGGCTGGGCGGGCCTGTCACCATCCCCTCTGTCTAGGTGTGTCTTACACGCACTTTGTAAAACACCTCCGAAGCAGATTATAGCCTAACAAGTATATAATGATTGCGTTCAAATAAGCACAAAAAAACAGTCCAAAAGATAATAGATTGTAGTTTCGTCAAGACATAAGGTGATTTAATGAACATGCGTATGGACGAGGCCAATAAAAGAATATTGAAGGCGCTTATAGGAAACTCTAGGATTTCGTCAAGAGACCTCGCCAAGGAAGTCGGCTACTCACACCAGACAGTGCTCTCGAGACTCAAGAAACTGGAAGGCGATGGTGTCATACAAGGCTACACATCACGCGTGAACTGGAAGCGGCTCGGCCGCCCGGTAAAAGTCATCACCATGGTGGAAACCGGGAACACGTCTCCTGAAGACCTTCAGCGCGTGGAGGCCATAGTGCAGGGAGACGAGACAATCGTCATGTCCGGCCTCATGAGCGGCGAGTTCGACATGTTCTTCTTCCAGTGCTTCAAGGACGAGGATGAGGCAGCTGAACGCAACATTGAGCTGCGAGGCAAGCTAAGCAAGATATTCAACATCCACAAGTTCAGGACCCACACACTCTGGAACATCATGAAAGGCGACTTGATGCCCCACCCGGATATAGTGAAATAAACGACAAACAGCGAAATCCGAAAAGCTTTTATAATGGTTGATGGCATAATCATAGAGACTTCGCTTCTTTGCGGAAGTGGAGTGTCGGCTTCTAAAAGGAGAAGGTGCAGGCCTCGGATTCTCTCTTGGCTGGGTGGGCAACACCTTCCCTTACCCTTTTACGAAGAGTAGCTACTGCTTTTTTTCCAGTGACTAGGATGACCGCGCTTTGAACGCCTTTTCGAAAGACTCATTGAACGAATCGATAGCAATCCTGCGGAAAGGGGAAGGGAGGCTTGACTCGATGAGTCGCGACAAAGCATTCAGGTAATGCTCTTTTGCTTCGTGCGGCGTTCCTTCCCGCGCAAGACCCCAATCGATAACACCGGACTCTTTCCTGCCGAAAACGACGTGGTCAGGCCTCAGCCACGCAGCGCGAGCGAGATCTTGGTGCAGGACTCCGTTGGCAGCGAACGTGCCCAACTGCCTGCCGATTTCAGAGAACCGTTCTTTCACATCGTCATTGTGCTTGAAGACATACCTGCCCAACGGCTTGGCATGCTCTATGAACCTAACGAGAATCAAGTTTGTCGAGCGCTGCGCACTCTGGGAGCAAACCGCTACAGTGTAGGGACTCCATAGCACATCCCCACCCAAAGGCGTTTCCTTGATGAGCAAGCGCTTGCCTTTCAACGGACCTGAAGACACGCGGACTTCCAAGTGGCTCTTGAGGCCATGAGTCTTAACGGGCTTGAAGACAATCTCGTTAGCAGAGCCGAAGAAACCCTTGTCACGATTGGAAGGCAAAGACATCAAGTGTTCGCCCTCACCCACCTGCCTCCTGAAGCGCTGGTTCAAGTCGATTCGTTTCGGCTCTCGTCTCAAGACAATCACTTCAACTGCTGTCTGATAAACACGCAACCAGAGTATTTAAGATTTTACCGCTTGGAAGGCCACGAAAGCTTTAAATTCATTGCCGGAGTAAGGAATCAAGGCTAATTGCTGATTTTGGTGCTCGGATGGGCAAGATTGAAAAAATAAAAATGCGGGATTTCAAGTCGTTCCGGACAGCCGTAATCCCATTCATCGAGGGCTTCACTACAATAGTCGGGCCGAACGGCTCGGGAAAAAGCAACTTCCTGGACTCGCTCATCTTCGTCCTCGGCACGGGCAGCATGAAGACTCTGAGGGCGGGAAGACTCACTGACCTGGTGCACCACACATCCACGAAGAACACTGCGGAAGTCACCATAGAACTGCGGGACAACGAGGAGAAGTACGCTGTAACGCGCGAGATAGACAAGAACGGCGCCTCTGTCTTCAGGCTGAACGACAAGAAGACCACGCGCAACGCCGTCGTTGAACTGCTGACGTCGTTCCACATCCCCCCAGAAGGATATAACTACATCATGCAAGGCGACGTCACGAACATCATAAACGCCACTCCCAAGCAGCGGAGGGAAGTCATAGACGACGTGTCAGGCATCGCGGAATACAACGACAAAAAAGAGAAAGCGCTGAGGGAGCTGGACGAAGTCAACAAAAAACTCAACGAAGCCAACATCATACTCTACGAGCGGAAAGGATACCTCGGCCAGATAAAGAAGGAGAGGGACGAGGCACTCAGGTACCAGCGCTTCGAAAAGAACCGCGATGAACTCAAGAAAGCCATAATCTACAACGAAGTGAAGGACATAGAAGCACAGTTCAAGATAATCACGGATGAAGTTATCGCCTCACAAAAAGAGGTGGAAGAGCACGCATCAGAACTCAGCACGCTCAACCAGAAGATCAATTCCCTCCAAGAGCGGCTGCAAGCGCTAAACAGGGAAATCGCTTCCAGAGGAGAGAAAGAACAGATCAGCGTCAGCAAGGAGATCGAGCAGATAAAGAGCGCCATCCAACTGCTGAACGAGAAGAAGAAGAACAAAGCAGCTTACCTAAAATCCCTCGAAGAGAAAGTGAAAGCCAACGCAGAAGAACTCGAAGACATAGCCAAGCAGAACAAGGAGAAGAACGACTCACTAAAGAAACTCGAAGCGGAAAGAGCAGCCTACGACGAAAGACTCAGCGAGAAAGAGCAAGAGCTCAAAGAGTACATGGACGAGATAAAGGAGAAGAACCTCCTCGTCGGAGACGTCACCGCCAGACTCGAAGAGATGAACCAGAAGATAGCGCAGGAAAAAGAAGAGTTCTACAAACTCCAGTCAGAACTCAACAGCTTCAGGGAAAAAATCAGCATGCTGAAACTCAGCATCACCGACGAGAAAGTGGAAGACGGGGAGAAAGCCAAACGCGTGCAGCAACTGCGCGAGACCTACGACTCGCTGAACAGGGAATTCGCAAAGCACAAGCGGGAGATACGCGGATTCGACCTCGACCTGGAGAAGCTGTTCGAGGAAGAGAAGAATCTTAACAAGGACATGGAAAAGAACGAGTCAGAGCTCGACAAAGCCAAAGAAGACTACCACCGCCTGCAGAGCAAAGCAAGCACGATCAAGTACATGACAGGCAGCACAGTCAGCGACGCAGTCATGAAGGCAAAGCAAGCCAACGAACTCAAAGGCATCATAGGCAAAGTAGAAGACCTCTGCAAGTACGACGCGGAGTACGCCAACGCCATACAGACCGCCGCAGGCAACCGCATGCAGTTCATCATGACCGAGGACGCTGATGCAGCGACACGAGCAATCAAGTGGCTCAAGGAAAAGAAGCTCGGCAGGACGACATTCATCCCGCTCGACAGGATGCGCTCCGAAGGGATAAGCCCCGAATCACAGAAAGCACTGAAGCACCCGAAGGCAGTGGACCTGGCGATAAAGCTCGTGAGCTTCGACTCCAAACTCATGCCCGCATTCATGTACGTGCTCGGCGACACAGTCATAGTCGAAGACATCGACGCTGCAAAAGACGTGGGATTCGGCACGTGCAGGATGGCTACCATGGACGGCGACCTGGCAGAAGCCAGCGGCGCAGTCACGGGCGGCTACAAGCACGGCATGCTCACACTGCAGGACATGAAGAGCATCGACGACCTCAAGAAGCGCATAGAAACCCTTGAGAAGAGGAAGGCAAAACTCCTGAGCGAACTGCAGGCCAACCGGGACAGGGGCAACGCCATGCGGGGGAACAAGGCGCAGTACGAGCTCAAGATAAAGGAAGAGGAAGTCCGCGTCAAAGAACTTGAAGAGAGACTGGGAGAGTACGACGCGCTAACGGAAAAGTCGCAGAGCAAACGCGACAGCGTCGAAGCCGGGATAGCGGAACTGAAGCAGAAGCTCGTCGAAGGCGAAGCAGTGCTCAAAGCCAAACAGGAGACCACGCACGAGCTGGAGGAGAAGAAGAAGTTCATCATGGAAAAGATGGACTCCCCCGAAATCAAGATCGTTTCACAGCGCATCAACGACATGCAGCACTCGGTGCAGACGCTGCGCGACCAGAAAGCCGAAGTAGTAATACAGATGAATTCCCTGCACTCAGAACTCTCGAAAGTCCTGCAGGAAAAGAAGAAAAAACTCGACCAGGAGACGAGCGAAGCCAGCCCCAAGATGAACGAACTGCGGGAAGACGTGACGAGGATTGACGGCGAGCTGGAGGACAAGAAGATACTACTTGAGGAAAAAGTGGAGGAAGAGAAGCGCGTGAGCGGCGCCATCCGCGGACTCGTCGAGGAAAGGGAACGCATAGAGCTCGAACTCCGAGGCCTCGCAGAAAAGCGCGGAGCGGCCGAGAGGAAGCACGAAGTTAAAGCGCAGCTGCTGAACGAGCAGAACATCAAAAAGGCGCGCCTGGAGACGAAGTACCAGGACCTGAAGTCGGAGTGGACGTACTGCGACGAGAAGCCGCAGGACTTCGGGATGAGCATAGAAGAGATGAAGCAGGAAGCCGAGAACCTCACCGCCAAGATGATCCGACTCGAACCGATCAACCTCAAGGCAGTCGAAAAGTACGACGCCTACATGGCAGAAGTAGACCAGATGAAAGAAAAAGCAAAGAAGCTTGAGGATGAGAAAGCAGCAGTCATTGAACTCATGAAAAACATCGAGGCAAGGCGGACAGAAGTGTTTATAGATGCCTTCGAAGCGATAAGAAAGCACTTCAACGAAGTGTACAAACAGTTTTACCCAGAATCAGAGAACACGTACGCAGACCTGAAACTCGAGAACGCAGAGGATCCCTTCACCGGAGGACTGGTCATAGAAGCCCAGCCGGCAGGCAAACCGATAAAGCGCATTGAAGCCATGAGCGGAGGGGAAAAGACGCTCGCGGCAATCGCTTTCCTTTTCGCCATACAGGCATACGCGCCATCACCATTCTATATTCTAGACGAGGCGGATGCTGCACTGGACAAGCCGAACTCGCAGCGCTTCGCCAAGATGGTCCAGGAGCGCAGCAAGCAATGCCAGTTCATCGTGATAACGCACAACGCTTCCGTCATCCAAGCGAGCGACCAGATAGTGGGCGTTTCGATGAACAAGGAGAAGGGGAGCAGCGTCGTCGAAGTGGACTTGAAGGGATTGGACGCGCGCATACAGGAGCTCATAAAGCCACAGAAACAGCTGGAAACCGCTATCGAAATAGGCATGCCGACTGCATGAGAACTACTTCTTCTTGGCAGCCTTTCTCTTTGCCATTGCAGGCAAAGCCGGTCTCGCCATACGTGCTTTGGGGACATCTTCGAGCTGCAGTGCAGGCCAGGAATAAACCAGGTACACTGCGAGGATGAAAACGATGAGCAGCGAAGCGCCGATGCTTATGTACAGCGGCTCTTGCTGCAGCAGCACGTCGAGGTCGAACTCGTCGATTGCAGAAACGATGTCCTCGACCTTGAACATAACGCCTCGGAACGCCTCAGGGTCTCCAATCTTCACTTCCGCGCTCACTATGCTGATGGACTTCTTGGTTTTGTAATCGTAGGCAGTGAGTGAAAGAGCCTTAGTGCTGGCAGGCAGGATAACGCCGGAGATGCTCGTGCTCTGCGTGACGCCGCTCTTGCCGCCATCCCACACGCGAATGGTTTTCCACCCGCTCTCTGACAGGTACTTCAGCTCCAGGCGAGCGTCCTCGTACTGGTAATATCGCTCGTCGGCGTTGACTGAGTACGTTGTTTTCCGGGAAAGCGTTTCCATGTTGTAGTACTGGGTCTTGAAGCGCGGGGCGATGAACGTCTTGCCACTGAGCTCGTAAGAAACAATGACGTCAACCCTCTCGCTCGCCGACGGGATCCCGCTGACGTCGAAGACCATGCCCGCACCGGATGGAGCACCTTGAATGGATAAGATAGCGGGTGGCGCGGTTTCCGGAACCACTTCAGTTACCAAAAACACTGCTACCCACGGCGAGGTGTCGTTGCCTACCCTCACTTCCTCGAGAACAATGTGGTACCCACCGACATCCATAGAATCGTAACCCGGCGTAACAAACAACTTCGTCGCAACAGAAGGGATTACTATGTTCCCCTCCACCGCACGAACAAAAGCAGTGTTGGCTTGCAATGTGGAGACGGATATGTTCAACACACCATCAACGACCCCGTACTGGCCAACCTGCAACTCCAAGCGCTCCCCGAGATCCGCCGTAACAACCGGGGGCAATGTTCCACCAATCTCTGAAACCACAAACTCTGCAAGTCTGTGGCCATTCTCATTAATGCTCGCAGAATCAAGGTAAACACTGTAATTATCATGAGCATTGGATTGGCCAACCCCCAAGGAATCGAATGAAGGATCAACAATGACATCAACGAATCCGCCCTCACCCGGAACCGACGATACGCCCACGTCAAGAAGGACAATCGTGTGACCTGAAAAAGTCACGCTCCTGTTCTGAGGGAATCCCAGGGTCTCACTCGAAAGATAGCTAGTCGGTAGGTACGAAAAGAACAACATCGCACTCTCATGACGATCGGCAGCTTCACCGGAATATTGGTTGATATGGACCAGGGTAATGTTTATGTCCGAAACAACAGCGACATCACCAACACCCAACCGTATCACAGCCGGATCAAACAAGTAGAGGGCACTACCCCCCTCACCAGGAACCCCGGAAGACTGCACATCGTATAGATACACAGTATGACCAAAAGCCTGGCCGCTGGGTTGCGCCGGAACCACTAAATCCAACGAAGTCTGGGTTGCAAAAGTAAGGGTTAGTAGCAACAGAATAGACAACAAGCGCTTCATAAACACACCGAATAATTATTGCCCGCCGGATTTAAAAGCCTCACGTATTGCAAAAAACAGACAACGTTTTTATATAGTGCTGGAGATAATGTAGAACGATGCAGAAAGGACAGGCATTCGACGCATTCAAGCTACTCATCGCCGCAGTAGTCGCAGGAGCAATCCTCGTAGTCATACTTGGCATAGTCTCCGGTGCAGGGGACTGGATACCCCTCGCACCATCAGACTTCGACGCATCACAAGCCTTTTTCCAGGAAGCCCGAATACATCCAGCAGCAAGCACGAAAGGCACAGTCTTCAACATCATCGCAGAAGTGAAGATGCAGCGCGGCACAGGAACAAAGTGCTCGCAGCCCGCAGTCGTCCAAGCAACAGTCGGCGACGAAGTTGTAACTCTGTACGATGACGGCCAGCACAACGACGGGAAAAAACGCGACTGCACCTTCGTCGGATTGTGGGACAGCATCGATGCAGCCGTCGGCCAGTACGAAGCCCGCATAACAGTCGCAGACGCGGAAGGCAAGGAAATCGAATCAGAACCGATGACATACAACGTGACAGACAACGAGTGCGTCACAATCCAGGACTCCGGAAACCCAGACACAAAACTGGACATAGTCTTCGTGGGTGACAAGTACGAAGACCTCGCGCAGTTCGACACGGACGTGGACATACACTCGGAATTCCTCATAAGCGTGGAACCATTCGACGCGTACAAGAACAAGATAAACATACACCGCGTCAGAGCGCGGGCTGACCTCGGGTGCAGCACAGGCGGAGGGTACATAACATGCAACGACGCCGAAGTCGAGCGCCTGGCAGCACAATGCCCGTACGACGAAATCATCGTGCTCGTCAACACCGGCGACATGGCAGGCACAGCTAACCCGCATGCCTACGCAGGACACCTGTACCCGGAGATAACAGTGCACGAGTTCGGCCACTCCTTCGGCCCGGAACCGATAAACCTCGCTGACGAGTACTCATACGAAGTCAGCATCACGCTCGGCAACGACATCGGCGACCCGCCAAACTGCGACTTCGAGCCGTGCGCAAAATGGGCAGGCGTGCCAGGCACGGGCTGCGAGGCAACGGACAAGTTCGGGCTCGAAGGATGCTCGTACACAGAGTGGAGGAAACCCACGAAATACGACAAGGACTCCGGAATGAGCATAATGGAGGGAGCGAGCATGAAACCAAGGAACGACCCGCACCCGACAGTGCCAGTCGCCTTCGACCCGGTCAGCGTTGAGCACATAAAAAGACTCCTGGAGGCGTACTCATGAAACCATGGATCGCGCTCCTCATGATAGCGACGTGCTTTGCAGCCAACGTGCTCGTCATAGAACTCGGTATCACTGACCGCGGCCTCGCGCAGAGCGGCGTGTACGTGGCTGAAGGCGGC
>JAFGGZ010000022.1 GCA_016939415.1 Candidatus Iainarchaeum sp.
GCCAGGCACCCGCGCTTCCAGCATATACAATGGCGCGAAGCGCGTGAGGGAGCGCTTCAGGCACAGGTTCGAATGCAACCCCGAGTACATCGAAGTTTTGGAGGGTCATGGCCTCGTCTTTTCTGGTAAGGCGCCTGACCAGCCCATCATGCAGATCCTTGAGCTCCCTGACCACCCGTTCTTTGTCGGCACTCAGTTCCATCCCGAGTACACGAGCAGGCCGCTGCAGCCGAACCCGTTGTACAAGGAGTTCCTGGCATCTGTCTTGGAGAACGCGAAGAAGTAGTCACTTCAGTCCTGCGACAGTCACCCTGTACCGCGTCACGTACAGGTTTGCCTTCAACACTTCTATGTACGGGATGACGAACAAGAACATTACCGTTGATGAGAGAAGCGCGCCCAGCCAGAACAGCCGGAAGTACCCCACGAGCACTTCCATCACGACGAGACTGAACAGCATGAAGAATATCGCGCCGTAGACGAGGGCTATGGCCAACGGCTTTTTGAAGCAGTACCTTGCCGAGTCCTCAAGCGCGTCCAGGAAGTCCAGGTCCTTGAGCACGATGCTCTGAGGTAGGAACACGAAGAACGCCCACAGCAAGAGCATGGCTAGCGCGGTGACGAAGGCGGGCACGTGCATGGCCGTGAACACTAGGCCTACTACGAATGAGATTATGCCCAGCATTATCCAGGCGGCCATCAGCTTCGTTATGTATTTTGGTATGCGGTTCATGAGCTTCACGAACCCGACGTCGTCCATGGTGCGCTTCAGCTTTACGACCACTGTCACGACCACGCTCAGGAATGCCAGGGAGAATATGCTTGCGAGCGTGATTGCTGCGAAGAGGATATCCCCTCCGAGGCTTATAGTCCCGCCGAGGACGTCCGCGTACCTCACGAATCCCGCGCCTGCGACTTCGTACGTGAAGAAGCCCATGAGGAACAGCATGACTGCGAGCACGAGGAATCCGAACAGCGAGAACAGTTTCGCTGACTCCACGTATGTTTCAAATGCGTCCCACAACATCTTCGCAGCCCTAACGATTTTTCCTGCCATGAGCTTACCTCCTTAACTTCCCCCTTGCTTTCTTGAGCGTGATCTGGTATTGCGAGCTTCCCCTCTCGTTTATGACATTGAGTTTGTGCGTGCCCAAGAGTTCTTCAGGGGTTAATCTTTGCCCGGTAATCTTGTGTATCTCCTCAACCGTGACATTCGTTAACAGGTGATCGCGGACCATCTTCCTAACGTCGCTGGGTCTACCTGCAATCATCGTGGTGGTGACTGTGCCCTTCTTCAGGAGTTTGCTGACAATGTCTCCGATCCGCGAGTCGCTCAACCGCTTCACCCACTAAGTAATTAGCTTCAGACTTAATAATCCTCACCCTCACGCGCTCTCCGATACTGACCTCATCCAGTATCGCCCGCCTGTAATTCGGTGCTCTCGCCACGAACCCGCCATTCTCTCGTTCACTGAGCACTGTGACGTCCCACTCCCTGCCGACAAAGCGCTCGTTTCTCTGCGCTGAGACTTCGGCGCACAACTCGGCGCAAGCCACGCTCCTCTGCTTCGCTACGTGCGTCGGGGTCTTCTTCATGCCCGCGGCTTCGGTGCGAGGCCTTGGAAAGAACTTGCTGATGTTCACGACCTCGAACCCGCACTCGCGTATGAGCTGCTGTGTCGCTCCGAAGTCTTCAGCAGTCTCTCCGGGGAATCCGACTATCACGTCCGTGGCAATGACTGCATCCGGGAACCTCTTGCGTATCGCATTCACGACTTCCTTGAATTCTGCGGCAGTGTACGGCCGCCTCATCCTGCGCAACACTGCGTCGCTTCCGGATTGAACCGGCACGTGAAAGAACTTATACACATTCTCTTCGGAGAACGCGTCCAAGTACTCTGCGAGCATCTTGCGCACGGCGTTCGGGTTGGACATGCCCACACGCACGCGGAAACTGCCGTCCACGGAGCACACTTCCCGAAGAAGCTCTGGCAGCGTTGTTCCTATATCCCGGCCGTAAACGCCCATGTCCTGCGCAGTTAGCTGGATTTCCTTCGCGCCTGAAGCGACTGCTTTTTCGACTGCCGCTTTCACTTCTTTTGCGGGATAGCTCGTGAGATCGCCGCGCGCGTTCTTGGTGCCGCAGTACGCGCACGCTCC
This sequence comes from Candidatus Iainarchaeum sp., assembly GCA_016939415.1. Classification (GTDB taxonomy): domain Archaea; phylum B1Sed10-29; class B1Sed10-29; order WALL01; family WALL01; genus JAFGGZ01. Next base: position 2,161 of record JAFGGZ010000022.1, read on the forward strand.
CAGACAGCCTTCACTGCACGGTATTACCGCGACGGGCCCTTCGTACGCCTGTGGGAGCAGCAGTTTGTTCGCGTGTTGCGAGGAAAAGAAGTCCCCCCGCGCCCCGTCCAGTATGTCGCCGATTCTCCCGAACGAGTTCGTGTCCATGACTGTGCAGTCACTGATCTTCCTTATCTCTTTGAGGTTCACTGCCGGCAGGCAACCGCAGACTACGAGGTTCCCTGAATCCATTTCCTTGATGCGGTCTATCATGCGTCTTTCGGTCGGCAGTTTCACCGCGCATGTGTTTAGGAACATGATGCCCGCGTCTTCCGGAGAGTCCGTTATCTCGGCGCCATGCTTTCTCAGGAGGCTTTTCAGTATGTTCGCGTCCGCGTGGTTCAGGGCGCAGCCGTACGACTCGACGTATGCCTTCATCGCGTTTGTTGTAAAAAACTCTGTTTAAAATCGTATCATTTTTTATTGCCTCGCAGCCAAAGAGGGGTCATGGAGCCTTCCTTGACGATCGGCATTCCCGCGCTGGAGTCTGTTCCCATAGCGTTCTTCAATGCTTACAATGCTCTGCTCAAGCCAGCGAGGACAGTGACTGTCACGACGACGTACAAGCCTTTGGATGTGGCGCGCCAGCGCATCGCGGAAAACATGTCCACGGACTACCTTCTGTTCATGGACACGGACACCCTGCCTCCGGCAAACGCTTTCCAGAAGCTTGTTGCGCACGACGTCCCCATCGTTGGGGGGCTGTACTTCCAGAAGACGCCGCCGTTCAAGCCATTGTTGTGGAAGCGCCGTGAAGGGGACCCCCCGTTCTGGCCCATCACGAAGTGGGCGTCCGGCGAGGTCGTGGAAGTGGATGGCACCGGCTGCGGATTCCTCCTCGTGAAGAAAGAGGTCTTCGATGCCCTGGAAAAGCCGTTCTTCAAGTGGACCGAGGTCGGAGAGGACTTTTATTTCTGCGACAAGGCGAGGGAAGCCGGTTTCAAGGTCTTTGTCGACACGTCTGTCGAGTGCAAGCACTTGACTTCCCTGGGTGTGGGCTACGACTTCTACAAGGCGAACTCGCCGCTCTATGAAGGGGTTTGAGCATGCAGCACGATAAGATGCTGGTCCTAGCGGCAATCCTCACCATCGTTTTGGCAGGCCAGGTCTTCCTCGCTTCCCAGGACAAGAACCTGGTCGGCGATGAGCGCGCGCACATCACTGCAGGGACTGCGTACGTGCAGACCGGCTCATTGCTCATGAACGCGGAGCACCCGCCGCTCATCAAGTACGCAGCAGGCGTGCTCCTCTCACCGCTTCGCCCTGTGCTCCCGACCGAGTCAGAGGCGTGGCAGATGGGTGACATGTGGGGCGTTTCGAGAGCGTTCGTCGACAGGAACCTTGCTATCGAGGGGAGCATGCGTTTCCTCGCCCGGCTCATCCCGCTGTTCCTCGTGATCGTTCTGGGAATCGCAGTGTTCTTTGCCGCGCGCTCTTACGGCCCGGCAGCGGCTTTGCTGGCATTGTTATTCGTCGCGTTCGAGCCCAACATCATCGCGCACGCCCAGTTCTTGACGATGGACCTGCCGGTCACTTGCTTCTTCTTCGTTTCCTTCGCAGCCTTCCTTGCCTTCTCCCGTGATGGGGGGAGGAAGTGGCTCGCGCTCTCTGCTGTTGCCGCCGGCCTGGCGCTGCTCTCCAAGTTCACGGCCTTCCTGCTGTTTCCCTCACTGCTCTTCGCTTTGCCGCTGCTCTGGAAGAGGCTGGCAGGCAGCGCGCCGAGGAAAGCGGTTTTCTGTGTCGCGTCGATCATCGTTGTCTTCGTTGCTGCGGTCTCCATCCTGTTCGCGGGCTATGGTTTTGCTGACATGGGTGTGTACGACGTGGACTACAAGGGTTACTCCGTGCCCGTCACCGGCCCGAAGATGTTCGCTGCGGGCATGGCCTGGAACGCTAGGCATGAGAGCGACGGCCACTACTCGTACTTGGATGGGGTGTCGAGTCTCCGCGGTTGGTGGTATTATTATGCAGTGGCAGCGCTCCTGAAGACGCCATTACCTCTGCTCCTGCTGTTCTCAGTGGGTCTGCTGACGCTTCCCTTCTCCAAGCGCAGGAGTGAGTGGTTGGCGTGGCTTGGTCCGGTCATCGTCGTGTTCGCGTTTTACTCATTGTTCAGCCGCGTGCAGATTGGGTTGAGGTACGTGCTCATCGCCTATCCCTTCCTCGCTATCATCGCGTCGCGGGTCGTGCAGCTGAACGCGTTCAAGCGCCCGGCGGTTCGGGCGGTGCTGCTGATCCTTTGCGCTTGGATTGCTGTGGGCACGCTACTGGTCTTCCCGAATCACCTGGCGTACTTCAACGAGCTCGTGCCTCGCGGCGAGGGCCACAACTATCTTCTGGACTCGAATCTCGACTGGTCTCAGGACCAATCCTCTTTCGCGGCGTGGGCCAAGTCTTCGGGAATCGGTTTCTCAGAGCCGTCGTGCGTGCCGAGGCCCGGCGTGTACTTCGCTCCGGCCTCCTTGCTCCACGGCGTTGTTGTCGATGACTACAATCTGGAGCGTGAGGGCCTCGCCATCAACGAGGCGAGGTATTGCTTGACGTGGCTGCAGGATTACGAGCCGTTCATGCGCTGGCGTGACACGATCTTTGTCTACAATGTGACAGAACTGCGGAGTGATGAGAGCGTGTGCGCTGGCAGGGGGGTTATCCTGAATGGTTACGCGGGGAGGTATGACGGCACGTCATTGCCGCTGGCCTCTGTTGAGTACGGCGGCCGCACGTTCCCTGTGAAGCAGACGCTCGTCAGGGAGGATCAGCCGGAAGTGGGTTGCTTCCTCACGGGCGGGAAGCGCAGGTTCAGCCTGTTCAAGGACGGGGATTGCTTCTTCCTGGAGATACTTTAGCTCTCGCCCAGCAGGTCCAGTTTCTCACCTGCCAGCATGTGGGCGGCGAAGTTCGCGAGGTTCCCCACCACAATGGAAACGAGTATGAGCCCTAGCGGCAGGCACGGCGGCACGCCGCACCAGTTCGGGTCTGTTAGCACCTGCAGCGTCACCTGGCCGAACAGCGCGTACATGCCTACGATGCTGAAGGCGGTTATGGCTAGCGGGATCTTCAGCGTCTTCTTGAAGCCGAACCATTTTTCGGCTATTTCCGAGAGCGCGAACCCCAGCAGTGAGTATCCTGCAACCATCATCATTAGCGAGGATGCGTTTGCCTGTATGAGCACTGCGATGAACACGCTCATGAAGACTCCTGCCAGTGCAGTGCCTGCGAATACAGCGTCTTTTTTCATTTCGATCCCTTCTTGAGCTTGACTGCCGTGCCGTACGCGAATATCTCTGTAGTTCCAGGCACGATCTGGCCCGATTCCATGCGCACTCCAATGATTGCGTCAGCGTTGAGTTGCTTCGCGTTGTTCACCATGCGCCGGATCACGTAGTGCTTGGCTTCGTTCATCATCTTGGTGTAAGGCCAGACTTCCCCGCCGACAACAATTTTGAGGGCTGCGATAAGGTCCTGTCCTATGAATCTCGCTTGGACGCTCGTCCCCCACACCATACCCAGGTACTCAGAGACCTTGTATCCGGGAACTTCTTCTGTGGTGCACACGAGTATGTGTTTTTCCTCTGTTTTTTTGGGCATGGGAATCACTGTAGTCTTGTAACAGTTTGTATTTTATATACCTTACTTTCCTAATCGTTTGCATGGAGACTGAACTTCCTTGGGTGGAGAAGTATCGCCCGAAGCGCTTGGCCGACGTCGTCGGCCAGGAAGAGATCGTCAAGCGCCTGAAGGCGTACGCGAAGGACAAGGAAATGATGAACATGTTGTTCAGCGGCCGCGCGGGCATAGGCAAGACCGCGTCGGCAGTCGCTTTCGCGAACGAGCTGTACGGCGACGACGTGTCCCGGAATCTTCTGGAACTGAACGCGAGTGACGAGCGCGGCATCGACGTCATCCGCGGGAAGATAAAGGACTTCGCTGCGACGCTTTCTTACGGCAAGGTGACGTTCAAGATAATCTTCCTCGACGAGAGCGACGCCCTCACCACAGACGCCCAGAACGCCTTGCGCCGCACGATGGAGAGGTACTCCCGCACGTGCAGGTTCATCCTGTCAGCGAACTACTCTTCGCGCCTCATCGAGCCGATACAGTCCCGGTGCGCGCTGTTCAGGTTCACGCCGCTCACTGACAATGACATGAAGACGCGTTTGGATTTCATAGCGAAGGAGGAGAAGCTGAAGGTCGATGAGAAGGCTTTGGAAGCCATACTCTACGTCGCCGAAGGCGACATGCGTAGGGCCGTGAATGTCCTGCAGGTCGCTTCAACACTCGGCAAGCACGTCAGCGAGGACTCCGTTTACAAGGTGGCTGCGCGGGCGAGGCCCGAAGAGGTCAAGAAGATGGTCAAGGCAGCGTCGGGCGGCAAGTTCATGGAAGCCAGGAAGATGCTTGACGAGCTGCTGTACTCTTACGCGCTGTCCGGAGAGGATATCCTGCTTCAGGTATACCGCGACGTGCTGGACTCTGATGACTTCGATGACCGCACCAAGGTCGCGCTCGTCGACTTGATAGGCGAGACGGACTTCCGCATAACCGAAGGCAGCAATGAGCGCATCCAGCTCGAAGCGTTCCTGGCGAGACTCGTTTTGTCGGTCAAGAAGTGAGGCCGCATGCAGAAGGGCTCGCCGCTGCGCCACGGCTTCAAGGGATCCAAGAAAGCCAGCTGGGAGTGCGTGAAGCAGCGTCTGGCAGAAGGCTTCGAGACTGCTGTGCGGGAGGGCCTTGTTGACGAGGAGGCGCTGCCTTTCTTGCGTCTGGTGAATGCGCGCCCGGAGTTCATGACGTCGAGTTCCTGCTACGGCAGGGTCATGCTCATTGACCTGCCCGGCAAGAAGGATCAGGCAAGGTTCGTTTTCGTGAGCCACTCGCCGCCAGATGAAGAAACCATGTGGGCTGCTCTTGAGGATTGCGAGGGCGAGGTGTGGTTTAAGTTCGATCCGCTCATCCTCCACGTTTCCTGCAGGGACATGGATGCTGCTTGCGCTCTCCTGCGTGTGAAAGGCGCTGCCGGCCTGAAGCGCGGCGGCGTGTTCAGCGTTTCGCCGAACCGGGTGCAGATTGAGATCGAGGGCACTGCCCGCATGGCGCTGCCTGTCAAGGCCGGCAATCAGCTCCTTGTTTCGAGGGAGTACTTCGATTTGTTGCTGGATGATGCCCGGAAAAAGTTTGCGGGGAACGCCCGCGCGTGGGACAAGTTCGCCAGCGAGTTCGGCAAGGCTTTCCGTTCTTGAGCCGGAAGCGTTTTTAACATCCTTTCTCTAGAGTATTGCCGGGGAGGGTTATGGGAGTTCTTGACCTGCCGTCAGGGGATAGGCCGAGGGAGAGGCTTTTGAGGCTCGGTCCTGAATCGCTCAGTGACGCCGAGCTCTTGGCTATCCTCATGAATTCCGGCACGCGCGGTTCTGATGTCATCTCTTTGTCCCAATCGCTTTTGAAGGATTTAGGGGTGCCGGCGCTGGCTCGCGCGTCTGTCACAGAGCTTCTAGGGTTCAGGGGCATCGGGCTGGCGAAGGCGTGCAGGATCGTGGCCTGCTTCGAGCTCTCGAAGCGCTCTGCTGAGGGACACACCCCCTCCAGGTTTGCGTGTGCTGCTGATGCTGCTAGGCTGCTCATGCCGCGCATGCATAGTATGAAGAAGGAGTGCTTTGTCGGGCTGTACTTGGACTCCAAGGCGAGGCTGCTCAGGAGGGAGGTCCTGAGCATCGGCTCTTTGAACGCGAGCGTTATACACCCGAGGGAGGTGTTCAGGCCTGCGCTCGTCGAGCATGCTGCAGCCGTGATCGTAGCGCATAATCATCCGTCCGGCGACGCGACTCCGAGCAGTGAGGATGTGGCGCTGACTAAGCAGTTGTGTGCTGCGGCTGAGGTTCTGGGGATTGTTTTTGTCGACCACTTGGTGGTTGGGAACGGTTCGTATTACAGCATGAGGGAGCATGGCGTCATTTGAGTTCTTCTTCCCATGCAGTCATCTCCCTTATGAACCGGTTGCCTTTCTTTGTCAGGGTGTAGGCTATGAACACGTCGCCCCCCTTTTTCAGGCCTTTCTTCTCCACGAGCTCGGCGTCTTCTGCGCTCTTGAGCACGTTTGAGACGGTCTTGTCAGTCCTATCCGTGTCCTGCTTGACTTCAGAAAATCGTTTCGGCTGGTGCTTTAGGGATTTAAGCACTTCCAGGTATGCCCTGCTAACTGCTTTTGAGAGCTCCATTACGTATAGCTACTATAATACGCTTAAAAACACATTCTTTACTCTCAATACAGATAGCTTTACTAACAGTAAAGCTTATATTGTTGGTAGTTGTAACCTATGTGATGGGAAAAGCCGATGTCGAACTCATGAAGGAGTGCATGTCGGATGCGTTGGAGCTCGTTGGAGAGAATGACTTGGCTGCAGCAGCGACAATCGCTTCTGCATTGTACAACAGCAGGCGTCACGACAGCAGTTCCCGCTAATCCCGGAGTGTTTCCAGCCATTCCCTTACTCTGGTTTCTTCGCGTGCCTTCCTGTTCTTGTACAGCGCCTTGTTTATGCACGCGTCCAGATCAAGTTTCATGAGGTTCGAGTATGCGATAGTGGACAGGATGAGGTTCCCCACGTATAGCTCTATGTCCACGTCCTGATGCTCTTTCAAGTATCGCTGGTAGTGATTCATGAGCCTTCCGAGCTGGCTTCCTATGACTGCGAGCACGTGTGCCTCGCCGAGTTTCTTGTCGCGCTCCAGCCAGAGTTTTTCAATCTTTTTCGCGAGTTGCGTCGTGTCCACTTGCCCTCACCGCATTTTGAATCTGAGCAGCGCCGCGATGCCGCCCAGCGCTTGTAACTGCCTGCCCGCATCGTGTTCTGTGCTTATTATGCAGATCTTGGCCTTTATTAGTTCCGCTCTGGAGAGCAGGTGTTCTGCCTTGTCCCTGTTCTCGCTGAAGAACTCGTCTGTTAGCAGCAGCTCTTCTGCAGCGCCATAGTCCAGCGCTTCCTCCACTTCTTCTGTGCCGTATGCCGCGAGCTCTCCCGAGCTTACCTCGCGCAGGAGTTTTTCGACTGCGCATGTTTCGACCGCCACGCGGTTCTGCTTGCTCACGCGCTCGACTATGCCGCGCTTCAGGACTTCCTGAACGCCGGCGTGTCCCGAGCTGCCGATGTCCTCGACAATAATCTTGCCTGCCAGGCCCGGCAGGCGTTCTTTCACGAACTTCATGAAGCTTTCTTTGGTGAACCCGGGCCCGGCGAGCACGATCTTCTCGCACTCGGCTGCATTGAGCGCTTCGGCCACGCGGTGGAAGTACTCTGCTTCCACGCTCTTTTGCTCGTAGTCCTTTCCGCTCTTTCCCGAGCGTATGCTGCCCTTCCGTTCGATCGTGAACTCCCTGAGCAGCGCGAGTTCCGTGCCTTCGTCGTCCATGACTGCTATGATGAGCTTGGGGCGCCTGGATGCCGCGACTGCTTCCTTGATGCGGTTCAGCTGGAAGCTGTACCACTCCGATTTTTCGATGGAGAACTTGGTGCCCGGCATTATCTCAATGGTGTGGTGGCTCCCAATGCTCACGTATTCTTCTGGTCTGCCCTCGATTATCGTGCCCAGTAGCCTTAGCTTGTCGGAGTGCTTGTGGAAATCCACTTCCTCCACGCGTATCTTCACGCGCACTTTCTTTCTTTCGGACTGGCCGTCCTCTGTCTTGAACCTGCGCTCTCCTTCAGCCGTCACGAGGTCGCCCTTGTCAACGACCTTCTCCAAGTGCCACAAGTCATCCAGCGACTCCGGCACGAGGATCATGCGGGGCAGGTCCTGTCTCACAACACGCATTCTGCTAGTTACGGGCAATCGTTTTAAAAACTCTTCCCATAATACTACCTCCTTGCGGTGATTGGTCTGAGGATAGCTGTTCTGGACAGGAATAAGTGCCGGCCGAAGAAGTGCGGTTACCTCTGCGAGAAGGTCTGTCCCATGGTGAGGATGGGCGACAAGACCATCGAGCATGAGGCTAGCGAGCAGCCTGTCATATCCGAGGACATGTGCAGCGGGTGTGGCATCTGCGTGAAGAAGTGTCCGTACGGCGCCATCACGATCGTCAACCTGCCGGAAGAGCTTGAGGACCCAGTGCACCAGTACGGCAAGAACGGGTTCCGCCTGTTCGGCCTGCCAGTGCCAAAACCCAAATCTGTTGTGGGCATCATCGGCCCGAACGGCATCGGCAAGTCGACGTGCATCAAGATCCTCGGCGGCCAACTCGTCCCAAATCTCGGCAGGGATAACGCTGCGTGGAAGGACATCATCGACTACCACCGCGGCCAGGAGATCCAAGCGCACTTGGAGCGCGTTGCCCAGGGCGGCGTTCGCATCTCCCTCAAGCCGCAGAACGTCGACGCCATCCCCCACGCCTTTGATGGCACTGTGGGCGAGCTCCTGAGCAGGACTGCGGAGCTGGATTACAAGGGCTTTGCTGACGAGCTGGAAGTGACTCCGCTGGAGCACAAGCGCGTTTCCGAGATCAGTGGCGGAGAGCTGCAGCGCGTTGCAATCGTTGCCGCCCTGTCAAAGGACGCGGACATCTACCTGTTCGACGAGCCCACATCTTATCTGGATGTGCGCCAGCGCCTGCGTATGACTCGCGTGGTCCGCAAGCTTGCTGAGGGAAAGGCAGTGATGGTCATCGAGCACGATCTCGCGGTCTTGGACTACCTCAGCGACTTCACTCACGTGATGTTCGGTCAGGCCGGGGCTTACGGCATCGTTTCCACGCTTAAGGGCGTTCGCGTTGGCATCAACGAGTTCCTCGACGGGTTCTTGCGGGCTGAGAACATGCGCTTCCGCCCTAACGAGATAAAGTTTGCCGTGAAGCCTCCGTCAGAGGAGTGGAGGGGCAAGGTCGCGTTCGAGTTCCCTTCGTTCACGAAGAGTTACGAGGGTTTCAGCGTCGAGGTTTCCGGCGGGCAGCTGCGTAAAGGCGAGGTCATCGGAGTCCTCGGACCGAATGCCATAGGCAAGTCCACGTTCATGAAAGTCCTTGCGGCCGTTGAGAAGCCAGATTCCGAAAGCATCGGCTGGTCTGCGAGGATTTCTTACAAGCCGCAGTACGTGCGGACGGATTTTGAGGGGTCTGTGCGCGAGCTCGTCCAGTCAGTGCCGAAAGACAATGACTTGTTCCAGTCAATCATAGAGCGGGAGGTCGCGCCGCTCTACGACAACATGGTGCCGGAGCTGAGCGGCGGAGAGCTGCAGCGCGTGAGCATTGCCCTCGCCCTCGCCAGGGATGCTGATATCTGCCTGCTGGACGAGCCGAGCGCGTTCCTGGATGTCGAGCAGCGCGTGAAGTTCGCTGAGGTCATCAGGAAGGTCACTGAGAAGACGGAGCGCACGACGCTCGTCATTGACCACGACATCACCCTCCAGGATTACGTGAGCGACCGCCTGATGGTGTTCGAGGGCGAGCCGGGCGTTCGCGGCAAGGCCCACAAGCCCGAAGGCATGCGGGCCGGCATGAACCGCTTCCTCCGGGGTCAGGGCATCACGTACAGGCGGGACCCGAACACTGGCCGGCCGAGGGCGAACAAGCCCGGTTCGCAGAAGGTCAGTGAGCAGAAGTCTTCAGGGCAATACTATTACACAAGCGAATAAATACAACCTGTCTTCTCAATGATTGTCATGTTGCTCAAGGAACTCATTGGCATGGAGATCATTGACAAGGCCGGCGAGACTGTGGGGCTTGTCGAGGATTTCATGATAGACGAGAAGGGGAAGGTGACTCACCTCATAGTCCTGCCCAAAGGCATCGTGAGCAAGATGACGCGTTCCAAGCTGAACGTGGAGTGGTCCGACATCAATGCGATTGAAGACGTGGTCATGCTCAAGAAGTCTGAGGAGCAGCTCCGGAAGTGACTCACTCCTCTTTCGGTGCGGTGACTGCTAGCAAAACTTTTTCAGAAGCCGCGTACTCTTGATCGCTCATGGTCACGTTGAAGCATATGAGTTTCGTCGATCCCGGCTCGACTAGGCGGCTTACGTCCCCTAGGTATACTGTGCTGCTGGGCGTCGGCTCTGTGAGCGGCTTCCAATCCGCTCCTCCACATTGCTTGGCGCAGCATGCTTCGTCTGCGTAGAAGGCTTGGTACATGACTATGTCTTCGTCGGCGTCGCAGGCGCTCATCTCGATGGCTTCGGGCCCTTGTACAGTGCTGCCCCACTCCGGGTCTTCTATGCGTCCTTGCGGCGCGTAGTTCTGTGAGTACTCCACTTTTATCTCGGCGATGTCGTTCGTGTCGAACGAGTACGTTGTCTTGTTCTTGATGCGCGAGAATCCCCTGAGGAAGGTCTTGCCGAAGAAGAAGCTGTCGTAGTTCTGCACTGCTTTCCTGTCCGATGTTTGCCGGCATACGTAGTCCTGGCCGTCGCCGTACCACCTCGCGTTCTCTACGATGGGTCCCATTACTGAGGCCGAGCGCAAGTCGTTTTCCGTGAACAGGTGAGAGAACGAGAGCACCACGATCGAGACTACGAACAAGAGCACTATGCCTGAGTTCACGAATCCCTTATACATGCACGCACACTCCCGCAGGCGTTCCTTTCGTCTCTGTGCTGCCGGCGCCGTAGTCGTACACTCCGTAAGCAGCGGCGGTGTCGTCTGCTTCGCACCCCTCCTCTGTGAGGGTGTAGTACGGCATGCCGGGCGGGAGGCTGGTGTTGTCCTGTCCCATGTCGTGAGCGACCTTCATGCCCTGGATCGCGTCGTAGGAAGGGTAATCGTTGGCGTTGATTATGGTCATGAGGCCTGCGACAGCGATGAACACTGCTATCAGCGTGTACCCCATCTCTATGCTGAACACTATGCCCCTCTGCACACGAACACCCCCACTGGCCATGATCCAGAACCTCTGAGGCTCGTGGCGCACGAGTCCGCCCCCAGGGTGGCCGGATCTTCTGCTGCTGCGGTTTCTTTTTCTGTTTTGCTCTCCAGATCCTTTATGCATTGTTTCAGGAGTTCTTCGAGTTCAGAGAGCTCTTTCTCGCACTCCTGCTTGCATGCTTGGCACTCGCTGCTTTCGGGATCCTGCTCGCATGCCACGCACGCCAATTCGCATTCTTCTTTGCTGCCTGCTCCTACTTCCTTGATGCAGTACGCTTCCGCATCCGCTGGCACTGTGGGGACGAGCGAGCCTGCGGCCATGCCTTCCGGCAAGCTCTTTTGGAGTGTCTTCATGCCATCAAGGCCCCGGTAATGCTTTATCGCGGCCAGGTCTATCGCCAGCTGCTGCATCTTCGCTGAGTCGATGGTGGACACTGCCTGCCGCTGGAACGAGTCGAAGCATGTGACGACGAGCCCGACTGTCGCGACTATGAGTATGAGCGAGAGCAGGAGGTCTGTGGAGAATATCTGCCCGCGCTTCATGCAGCGCTCACCTCCATATCCTGGTTAACTTCAAGCCTGCTGTCGCACTGCACTACTGCCTCGCCTTTGACTGGCACGATGGGGTAGGTGGCGCTCACGTATTCCTGGAAGTTATTTTCCATGCGGTAGAAGCCGATGGTCACGTTCACTGTGTTTCCCGTGACTGTCACCGTGCAGTCCATGGGGTCCAACGCGATCGTGTTCCATCCGATGCCGCCGATGCCTCCCGCACGCAGGTACTTGCCTGACGCGTCCTGCAGCCTGCCGCTGAAATCAATGGTGAGTTTTGACGGGTCTTCCGAGTCTATGGCGTAGAAGTGGTTTATCGCAGAGCCGACTCCCATCGCCATGGCTTCTGCCCTGTACTTCATGGACACTGCTGATGCCTGCTCTATCTGCATGAATGCCATTCCGAAGAGCACTGACGCTATCACGAGCGTCACTATTATAGATAACAGGAAGTCCAGGGACAGTGAACCTTGCATGAGAGAGCATTGCTCGCATGAGTTATTTAACTATTTCTAATGATGCGGGCCTGCCCATGCTGTCGAACACGCTGACCCTGCTGTCTGATGATATGATGAGGTGGATGCGGCCCATGCGCGCGAAGAATGCGAGATCTGTCTTCGATGGCGTTCCGCCTCCCGGGTGCGAGTGGACGCTGCCGACGATGGTCGGATCCAGTGGCACTGAGTGTTCCATGATCGATGACCGTGCGTCTTCGAACCTGCTGCCGGGTATGACGAGCACTTCTGTTATCACGCCTTCCTCGGCGCGGAGCAGTCCCACGAATTCCTTTGGCTGGGTGTTGCGGCATGCTTCGATGATGAATTCCAGGGTCTGTTCCTTTATGCGCATGTGGCGTAGTAGGCGATTGTCGGGAATAAAAGGCTTGCCATGCACGCGCTGCGCCACACGCCGTTCCTCACGCTGTACATGCCCAGCGCAGCGGCGGAGATCATCACGACGATTCCCCAGGGTCCGGAGGTGGCGAATACAAGTCCTATGATGAGCAGCATGCTGCCTGCGTTCAGCAGTCTGTTCGGCAGCTTGTCGAACGCGCTGACGAACGCTCGCGATGAGTGCATGGCTAGGAGTCCTGCCGCGCCCACAGCGAGCATTGAGCAGCCGATTATTTCCGTGAGGCCGGCGCCCCACCCGCGGATGAGCAGTCCCGCACCGCTGCGTGCGTGTCCTACGACGAAGATCGCGAGTACTGACGTGATGGCGTACGCGGTGTTCGTGCCACCCAGCGCGACGAGCAGCCCTTCTTCATCAAGGTCGCCTGCTACGCGCGCTGCAGTGGCTGCGATAGCAGAGCTTATGGCCGGCGTGAGGCCTGCGAACATGCCTGCTGCCCCTCCGAGAATCATCCCCCCGATGCTGGGCTTTATGTGCGTGCTCGTTTCCTGTTTCGGGATGCGCGGGTGCGTGGTGAGTGAGTGGATTATGGCGCTCGCGCCGAACGATCCTGAGAGCAGTGGCATTATGAATGATTCGGAGCGCTGGAGCGCGGCCATGCCCAGGATCCCCGAGAGCGCGACTACGAGCGCGGCGTTCTTTCTGTTTTTTTGGGTGAGCACCAGCGCGGCGGTGACTGCCGCGAGGATGGTTATCACGACTGCGTTGTTGGGCCGCAGTCTCTGGGTTATCGCGAGCAGTGCTGGCAGGCTGAGCAGCGTTGTTATGCCTGCGCCAACGCCGCCGAGCACTGTCAGGCGGAACGCTTTGAGTCCTTGGCCTTCCAGGATGAGTTTGTGGGCGGGGAGCACTGACAGGCATGATGCCTCATCTGGGATGCCGAGGAACATTGCTGGCAGGAAGTCGAAGAATGAGTGCGAGATGGTGACGCCCATGACGAAGCCTGTGAGGCCGGGGAAGGCGATGAGGAGGGGTATGAACGTGTTGATGTGCAGGCCGGGCACGATGCCTGTGATGACGCCGACGAGCACGCCGGCAAGCACTTCGATCATGGCTCCGCCTCCGAGGCTATGAGTTCTTTCTCGCCGTTGTATTCGTTCACGATGCCTTTCAGGCGCACTGGGTCGCCGCGCATGAGGAAGTGTTCTTTGCCTGCGTTGAATATCACGGCTTTCGTGTCGTTGACTTCCAGGAAGACGTGGCCGTTCCGGGAGTACTTGCTTGTTATGATGCCGGATAAGATGACGCTTTCTCCTGCTTCTGTGCTGTCGAGCGATGTAACTTCCCGTGCCGGGGCTTCAGAGGCTATGAGTAGCGCGATGCCTGCGATTGCTATGATGATGCATGCTGCGTCGAAATGATTTCCCAAGGTCTCACCCTCTCCCCAAAGTGAGAAACTGTTTTCATTGCGACTTCGTCGCCTTTGCGGATGCCTTTCCTGCTTTTGACCACGTAGTCTCCTGATTTCACGCCAGAGCAGAGGTCGTACCCCACACGTACTGCGGCCCATTCGCTGTCTGCCACGAGCACTGTGCCTTTGCAGTGGTCGCGCTTGTACGCAATGAAGAACACTGCTATGAATGCTATGAGGGCAGCGAGCACGCCCAGCCCCGCGAGCATGTCTGCTCTGAGGATGTTCGCTGTCCATAGCGCTGCTGCGAAGGTGTTTAGTCCGCCGAAGAATATCCTGTACGGTCGTTCTCCGAAGTCCTTGAGCGCGTAGTAGTTGAGTGCGGTGGTTATGGCTGCTGCGGCGTAAGTGACTGGGTTCGGCTTGATGGCGGATAGTATGACGAGGATGTACGCGATGAGGGTCGTTGCTTGCGTGCGTGCGACAACGTACTCTTGGAAGCCTCTCCCTTCGAAGAAGCGCTTGAGGATGCGCGGCACTTCCTTCATGCTTTGCTTGGGGAGACCTCAAGATTTAATAATTGCGGTTCCCGGTAACTTATCATGTTGCTTGACTTGGTGCAGTTGATGGTGTTGACGTGCCTGCCTTGGCTGGAGCTGAGGGGCTCAATTCCCGCAGGCATTGCCATGGGCTTGGATCCTTTCTCCGTGTTCGTCGTCTGTACGGGTGTGAACATGCTGCTCGTCTTCCCCGTGTTCGTGTTCCTGGATCACGTGTTCCCGTTTGTGGAGCACTGGCGTTTGTCGCAGTGGGTGCTGAGGGGGGTTCGCAGGAAGTCTCACAAGCTTGTTCAGAAGTACGGGCCGCTGGGCTTGGCGCTGTTCGTGGCCGTGCCCCTGCCTGGCACCGGGGCGTATGCTGGCAGTCTGGCTGCTTACGTGTTCGGCGTTGACCGGCGGATGGCTGTGAATGCAGTGGCGTTGGGCGTGCTGTTCGCAGGCGTTTTCGTGACCTTGCTCAGTAGCGGCGTGTTCAGCCTGCTTCTATGACCGCGCCGATTGCGACGAGCAGGATCGAGAAGAGTGCGATGGTTGCGATATCGCGGATGACTTCTTTTTTCGGGAGGTGGCCGCGTATCATGCACGCGGACAGCATTCCTCCCGCCAGCCCGCCGAACAAGTACGCTCCTATCTCGAAGATTCCGTGCGGCATTAGTGCGATGAGCGAGGTCGGCAGGGCTATGAGGTAGTCTGTTATCATGCTGGTCCCGCCGGCGTTCTTTGTCATCATGCCTATGAGCACGCCGACTATGCTCGCGTTCCACGTTAGGATGTATATCGCTCCCGCGCCGAAGACGAACGAGAACAGGATCGTTAGGGCGAGCACTCCCAGGTTGTTCTCGAGGAGGCAGAAGAAGCCGCATGTGCTGGCCACTCTTCCCGTGCTCATGCTTTGTATCACTGTGAGTTCGTGGACTTGCGGCTCGAACATGGTTTGCGCGCTGCTTGCTGGCAGCAGTGCGTAGACCAGCGAGATCGAGACGATGAGGCCCACGAAGTAGTATCCGTAGGCTTCTATGGCTGCTCCGTGGCGGACGACGAACGATCCCCTGAATTCGTGTTCGTCCTTTTCTTCTTCCATCTGGAATATCCGCACGAGGATGGGAGTCATGGCGATGCAGGCGAAGGCCACGCCGAGGTGCCCGACTTCTGCAGGCCCTCCGACGAGGGTGGCGGTCCAGACTGCGACGATGCCGATGACTACGGCGAGGAAGAACATTTCGTACGGTCTCTTTTTAACCACGTCCGGCCTGAGCAATGACTCAATCATGCCAAGGATTAAGCGTGCTGGCTTATAAATACGTTGTTATGCACTCCACGCCGTCCCTGACGCTCTCCGGGTTGTAGCCTCCCTCCAGGACGAAGAAATGCTTGTCGAATGTTTTCACTGTGTCGCATACTGCTCGGAGGCTTTTTTTCGTGAGCCGCAGGTTGGCGAGCCAGCCGTAATCCTTGTAGTATGAGTCGAATCCGGCGCTGACTGCAACTGCGTGCGGAGCGAACTCTTCGAGTTTCGGCAGGAAGTCTTTCAGCGCTGCGAGGAATTCCTTGTCGCCGCTCCCCGCTTTGAGGGGGTAGTTCCAACAGTTTCCCTCGCTTTCCAGTCCCGAGCCGGGGTATAGCGGGGACTGGTGCGTGGAGAAGTACAGGAATTTCTTGTCGCCGAGCACTGCTGCCTGCGTGCCATTGCCGTGGTGAGCATCGAAGTCTATTATCGCGGTCTTTTTCCTGAGTGCCTTGGCTGCGATGACGATGTTGTTGAACAGGCAGAATCCTCCGAATGGCGCGTGGTGGCTTGGCGGCCTGCATAATGCGAACCCGTTTATCTCAGAGGCTTTCACTGCAGCGCCTGCTGCAAAGCACGCTGCCTTGTAAGAGCCGGGAGCGATGTATGTGTCTGCATCCAAGTATTGTTGCATCACTGGTTCTGCGACACTCTCTTTTTCGTTGGGTCCGCTTCCCGTATCTCCTGGGGCGAACATGTTTTTTATCCTGGCGATGTATTCCTTGTCGTGTACTAGGGGCAGGTACTTTTCCCCGTCCGGCGCTTCAACGCAATCCTTCGTGTCGGTGAGGGCGAGGCGTTCCGGGTTCTCGGGGTGTTGCGGCGCGCGGTGTTTCGCAAAAGCGGGGTGGAACACTATCTCCATGCCAGCTTTCTCTGTTGCGGGTTCTTTTAAACCCACCACTGCATTTATAAACCCTGTGTCGCATAATCCTTGTGCTTGTTTTGAGGGCTGATTCTATGGAACGCAAGAAGGAGCTGCTTTATCCTGGGGACTTCATAGCGGATAATGAGATGTTTCTGGCTGGTGAGGGCACTTTCGAGGATGGCGGCGAGGTCAGGTCTGCTGTCGTCGGCGCGTCTGACATGGACATGTCTTCGAGGGAAGCGAGGATGCGTTCCAGCGTCGTGATGCCCGAGTTCCAGCGCGAGGGCCAGGTCGTCGTAGGCATGATCGAGGAGTCCAACAACAAGGTTGCTTTCGTCAAGCTGTTCCCTATCACTGATGGCAAGACGCGGTTCGTTCCACGCAATGTCTCCACGGTCCTGCGAGTGAACGCGATTCGCCGGGGCTTCGTGAAGTCCCTCAAGGATGAGTATGGGACTGGTGATTTCATCCGCGCGAAGATCATAGAGTCTTCTCCGTACACTGTTGCGTTGAGTACGGACGGCAGGAACCTCGGTCTTGTGAAGGCGTTCTGCCCGGAGTGCAGGCGCGCTCTGAGTGCTGAGAGCGATTTACTTGTGTGCGAGAGCTGCGGCTGGAAGGGCAAGCGGAAGCTTGTTGATGATTATGGTTCTGTGAGGGTGTGATTGCATGGAAATGAACATTTTGAAGGATGACAAGGACGAGCTCGTGTTCGAGCTGAAGGGCGAGCAGCACACGTATCCGGCGTTGCTGTGCTGGGCGTTGCTCAACGACCCCAAGGTCAGGGTCGCTGTCTACGATGCTGGCCATCCCCTCATTGGCAAGTCATGCATCCGCATAAAGACGTCCGGCAAATCCCCGAAGAAGGCGTTGGAGTCGGCGGTTTCCCTTCTGGGCAGTGAGTTCAGCGGCCTTGAGCGCGCGTCTTCCAAGAAGTGAGGCTTCATGCGGGAGCCCCGCACGATTTCTTTTGACGACGGTTTCTTCGAGTGCTGGCGCGGCCGCACGCTGCTTGTCGGCGTAGTGATGCGCAAGTCAGTGCTGGAAGGTGTCTGCTCAAGGCCCGTGCGCGTTGATGGCGCGGATGTCACGCCGGCAATCATCTCCATGGTCAAGGGTTCCAAGCACAGGCAGTGCCTCCAGTGCGTGTTTCTCGCTGGCGTTACGTTCGCTGGGGCCTGCGTTGCTGATGTGGAGCGCATCCGCGATGAGACAGGATTGCCTGTCGTTGTCGTGTCTCGC
>JAFGGZ010000023.1 GCA_016939415.1 Candidatus Iainarchaeum sp.
ATCCCATGGATCTCAGCACGCCGAATTCTTTCATGCGTTCCATCACTGACATGAGCATGGTGTTGATGATGCCGACGCTGGCCACGGCTGTTGCGACGAGCGAGATGGCCCACATGAATATGTTTATGTTCTCCAGGAGTCCGAGGGCCTGCGCCGCGTACTCCGAAGTCGATTGCGCATCGACGTCGTCTAACTTGATTTCTATGAGCTTGGCTATCTGCTGGTCTTTCGATGGGTCTTCGAGTTCAACGTAAAACCCGCGCACTTTTCCAGCTTCGAGGTTCCCGAAGTCCCTGCCGATGTCGAGTGTGACGAATATCTGCCTTTCTGTCTGTTCTGACTCGCTTGAGTAAATGCCGACTACGTCGAATTTCTCGTCGTTCATCTCCATTTTCGAGCCGATGGTTTTGTGGAAGTCTTCCGCAATGCTCTTGCCTATCACCACCGCGTTCCTGTCGTTTGGCTTCAGGTACCTGCCTTTGTAAAGGTCTGCGCTGATGGGTAATGGTCCTTTCACTGTGCGGGCTTCTTTTGCAGGGTCGAAGGCGATGACGGGACCTGTGGCGAGTTCGTAGTACCCCTTGCCTTCAACAGACTTCGGGAAGAACGCGATCCTCGGGCATGCCACGCGCACGCCCGCTATCCCTTCTATGTCGTCTGCGTACTCTTCCGGGAGTTCCGAGAAGACGGGCATGCTGATGTCCTTCTCGGTGATCGAGAGGCCCTTCATCTTCGAGACAGTGTCCTCCACAATGCCTTTGACGCCGGTGGTTATCGACACGAGCGAGATGATGGTGATCACTCCCAGCACCAGCCCCAGCATTGCCAGCGCTGTCCTTGACTTGTTGCGCAGCAGGTTCTTGGAGGCGATGCCCAGCATTCACTCACCCCCCCGCATGGCTTGTATAGGATCTAGCTTGCTGGCCTTCCACGCAGGGTACGTGCCCCCGAACACGCCCAGGATCAACGAGAAGATGAGGGCTGCTATCAGGAGTTCGTTGCTGGCCACGAGTGGGAAGGGCATGACGAGGTTTATCGCGCTGATGAGGCTGAGCCCGCCTACGCAACCGATGATGCCGCCGGAGACGCCGAGCAGCACTGACTCGGTTATGACGAGCCTGAGCACGTCGTCGCTTGTCCATCCCATGGATCTCAGCACGCCGAATTCTTTCATGCGTTCCATCACTGACATGAGCATGGTGTTGATGATGCCGACGCCGCCGATTAGTATGGCGATGACTGACACGACGTAGAAGAACAAGTCTATCGTAGCGGTCATTTCAGAGAACTCGTCCAGGGTCTCACTTGCCGTGTATGCGTCGACGTCTTCTATCTGGAACTCTATGTGTTTCGCGACCTGGTTCTCATCCTGTCCTGGCCGCACCATCACCATGAAGTCGGATACCTTGCCTGCCGGGAAGTCGCTTGCATCCCGGACGACGTCCATGGTAGTTATTATAGCGCTTCCCATCAAGTCGCTTTCGCCGAGTATGCCAACCACTTTGAGTTTCTCTCCCTCAACCTCTATTGTCGAGCCAAGGCTCTTCTTGTAAGCGTCTGCGATAACCTGTCCTATGATGGCGGCTTTCTTGTCGACTGTCGTTATCCCGCGGCCCTTAGCCACGTCCACGCCGAAGAAGCCTCCTTCCCTCAGCATTTCTTTGGCAGGGTCGATCCCCAGCAAGTACGCGAATCCGTAGTACGTGGCTTCTGGTTTCGGGCTCTCGCCCTCGATTTCAGAGACGATCCCCCATATTTCAGGGATTGCCGCGCGCACTCCTTCGACTCTCTCCATCTCCCTGCCGTAATCCTCGTCCAGGTACGAGAGGGTCTGGTCAACAGAGTCTTTCTCCATGATCATTATGCCGTTCATCTGTGATGCGATATCCTCGACGTACGCTTTGAGGCCCGCGGTCATCGACACGAGTAGTATGATTGCCACTACTCCTATGATAAGTCCCGAGACTGCGAGCCCGCTTCGCGTCTTTTTCTGCCAGAGGTTCCTGGCAGCGACATTGAACAAAGCTCAGCACCTACTTGACGAGTTTCTTTATCTGCTCTTCTCTCTTCTTCTTCCTGTAATACAGGTAGGCTGCTGCGCCGCCGAGCGCCAGCACCAGTATTATGGGCAGCGGGTTGAACGGCATCGCTTCGATTACGTACTGGACTTCCACGCTGTTCGTGAACTCCTTGCCGTACTCATCCTCGAAGGTTATGAGCGCGGTAGCGACTTTCTTGCCTGCAACGTTGTCCTTTATGTCGAACAAGGCGGTTCCTGTGTCGTCTATCTCGATCGTTCCTATGTACGTCGTGGTTATGCCTTCTGCAGTGCCGTCCTTCAGCGTGGCTTTCACAGACTTCGCGTTTCCAGTGCCTATGTTTTCCAGCTGTACTGAGAGCGAGAACGGCGTGCCCGCGTATATGAGCTCTTTGTCTGACTGCACGCCGGCGAGCTGGAGTTTTGGCACGCCGCGCACTTCGAAGGAGATCGTCTGCTGTTGGGAGACGTCTTCCGAGTTCATGGAGAGTGTCAGTGAGTAGACGCCCACTTCAACACTCTTGTCCAGCTTTACGTTGTAATCAGCTTCCACGCTCTCTTCGGGATTGAGCCTGTCCACGAACACTGAGCTGTCACTCACGACTGCAATGCCCTCTGTTGCAGATGACAGTGTTGACGCAATGGCCATCAGTACTGCGCCGCCCTTGTTCGTAAGACTTATCCTCAATGGCACTAGCTCTCCTGGCAGCACTGTTGGTGGGAATTCGATGCTCGTCACGTCGAGCGCAGGCGATCCTGCAATCGTGGCGAGGAAGGTCTGTGACAGCGAGTTGTTGCCGTAGTAAGCGACCAGCGATATCGTGTAGTCCTTTGCGCTCGCGTACTTGGCTGCTTTCACGCGGAACTCCGCATCCGCTGTTTCTCCTGGCAGGATGTCACCAAGCCGCTTCTCTGACGGCACGATCTCGATGCTGCTCGCGTTCGATGGGGTGAGCACGACGCGCACGTCGTCTGCCAGAAGGTCGCCCGTGTTCTCGAAGGTTACCCTGCAGTCTGCTGTCTGTCCTGGCAGCATTTCCGGCATGTCGATCTCCTTCACTTCCAGTCGTTGCGTGTGCGAGACGCTGAATGCCACCGTCCTTATGGCACGCAGCTTGTTGCCGTCGTAGTCCACCATGTCTATTACGTGCGTAATCAGGTACTCCCCGGGCTCTGCGTCGTCGTCAATGTCAAATGTGTAGAACACGGTGGCTCGCTCCGAGGGATCTATGCGCGTTATGCTGTCCGTGGTCTTCACTCCCTTGAACGGTCCTGTGACGAGCAGCTGCGTGGATAGGTTGTGCAGCGATTCTGTGTGCCGGTTTATGAGGCTCATCTCGACTTTCACGCCCTTGTCACCGAATTGGAGTGATGAGGGGTATGTGGTCGGCCGGTACGGCACTTCTATCTGGTCGAAGTACTGCACCTCGCTGGCTGTCACTGCGTGCGGCTCTGCTGCCATGGCCGCAGCGATCACTAGAATCAATAGCACTATCTTTTTCATGGTTATCGCCCTTAATTACTCACTTCTCAAATATATTGTGTTTGGTTTCATACGCCTGCCCCACACTATGCCCCTTTGCAGTGCATACGGAAGAGATATACTTAATGCTTCTGCCGCATGCCTTTTATACCTCCCTGCCTTTACTCCATCTGATGAATTCCAATGACGGGCTCATCGATTACCTTGTCGGCCAAGGCGTTTTGTACGACTCTGCTGTCGAGGCGGCGATGCGTGCGGTTGACAGGGCGCAGTTCGTTCCCAGGCCTTACCGGGCTGCGGCATACTCTGACCAGCCCCTGCCTCTGGGTTTCGGCCAGACCATAAGCGCGCCCCACATGGTGGCCATCATGACCCAGCATCTTTCTGTGCAGGAGGGCATGAACGTCTTGGAGATAGGTTCTGGCAGCGGTTACCAGGCGGCTGTGCTCGCGCAGCTGGTTGGGCCGTCCGGCGTGGTGCACACGATCGAGCGCATCCCTGAGTTGGCTGCATCCGCGCGCAAGGCGCTTTCCTCGTACAAGAACGTTGGCGTGGTGGTCGGTTCTGCCATGCGCGGCCTTAAGGAGCACGCGCCATACGACAGGATGCTTGTTGCCTGCGCTGCCCATCGCGTACCCGAGGCTTTGAAGCAGCAGTTGGCTGAGGGTGGGAGGACGGTCATTCCCATATCACGTGGCGCTGTCCAGGAGCTTACGTTGGTGGAGAAGCTTGCTGGCACGCTGAAGAGCATTGACCTTAACTGTTCGTGCCTGTTCGTCCCCCTGATGCCTTAGCGCTTGTTCTTGTTGCCTTCGAGCGCTCCCAGTGTCTCGACCGGCAGGATGAAGTTGACAGTGTTGCTTTGGTCGGACGCGACGTCGCCGAGCGTGTCCATGGTCCTCAAGTGCATTGCGCCTGGCGCGGCGGAGAGCATGTTTGCTGCCTTGCTGAGGTTGTCTGCTGCGAGGGCTTCTCCTTCTGCTTTGATGATCGTGGCTCGTTTTTCTCTTTCTGCTTCTGCTTGTCTTGCCATGATCCTCTTGAGGTCTGCCGGCAGCTCTATGTCCTGCAGTTCTAGCGCAACGACGTCAAGGCCCCATGGGTCCGTGGCGATGTCGACTATTTCTCTTAGCTTGTTGGCGATTTGTTCTCTGTTGGATAGGAGTTCGTCGAGTGTGGCTTCGCCTGACACGTTCCTGAGGCTGGTCTGGCCGTACTTGGAGATCGCGTAGTTGTAGTCGGTTATGTTGAGCACCGCCTTCTTCGGGTCGATTACCTTGAAGTACACGACGGCGTCTATCCTCGCGGGTATGTTGTCTTTGGTTATGACCTCTTGGGCTGGGATGTCGATGGTCTTGACGCGCGTGTCCACTCTCCTCCAGCTCTGGATGAATGGGATGACGTAGTTGAGTCCCGGATCCATGACGCCCGAGCACCTGCCTAGCGTGAACTTAATGCCCCGCTGGTACTCCATGACGATCTTGATGCCGCCGATGAACGCGACCAAGAGCGTTATGCCCAAGAACGGCGTGGCCATCAAGAACAATCCGATGATAAGCGCGAGCAATTCGTATGCCATTCAACTACACCCCGACAGGACTACTGCCTTGTTGTTAATAACGTTAATCCTCTCCTTCGCTCACGACCTCGGCACTGGTGGCTCCGTCCACTGACTTGTCCCTGTGCAAGCGGTACAGCCTGCCGCTAACTGCCTGTTCCATACCCTCGTCGTGGGTGATGATGAATGTCTGGTCGACGAGTTCCGGCAGGTGCTCGCGCAGGGCCGTGGCGAGCATGCCCACGCCTTCCTGGTCGAGGTTGTGCGTGGGCTCGTCGAGCACGAGCCAGCTGAGGTTCTGAGTGAGCACCAGCGCGAAGGCTATGCGCAGCACGAGGCATGCAGTGCTCCTCTCCCCGCCAGAGACAATGCCCTCGACATTCACCCAGTCTCCGTCCCTGCGCCGCAGTTGCAGGGCATAGTCCGAGCCTTCGATGCTGAGTCTCAGCGATGAGTAGTCTGCGTATGGATACACCCGCGGCCATATATCCTCGAGGCCGGCGTTTATCGCAGACGTGAACTCCTCGCGCAACTCTGCCTGCGTTGACTCGAGCGCTGCCCGGAACGCGTTCAGGTTCCGGATGTTGCGGTCGAGCAGCTTCGCTTCCCCTTCGAGCTCAATGACCCTGTGCGCATGCTGGCGTGCCTCTTCCAAAGACTTCGCTTTCTCGTTCAGCAGCGCTTCCTTCCCCTCAAGTTTGGCTGCGAGTTCTCGCGTTCTGGATGCGGCCTCCTCCTTCTGCGCCTGTTTTTCTTTCAGCTCTTCTTCATCCAGGCCGATCGCTTCCGATTCTTTCTTGATGGACTCAGATTCTGCCGCCGCCATCGCCAGCTGTTTGCCGAGTTCCGCGTGCTCTTCCTGCTTCTCTTTTATCCTCTCGATTTTCCTGAGGTGCTCCTGCGCTCGCTGGAGGGATTTCTCCGCGTCCGAGTATTCCTCCGAGAGCTTCCCGGAAGTCTTTTCCAGAGCCTCCTCCTCACTCCTTGCTTCCCTCATGCTGTCCTCGGAGAACCGTTCCGTCGCTTCCAGGAGGTTTTTCTCGCGCTCTTTGAGCACGCTTTGCCTGACAGCGGATTCTTCCAGTTTCTTGAGCTGCAGTTCCTGCCGCTCCACGCTCATCTGCTGCAGTGCGGCTCTCGCATTTTTCAGGGCCAGGCTCGCGCGTTCTTCGAGCTCTTCTTGCGTGTGCTTGTCGAGCGGTGAGTCGCACACAGGGCACTTGCCTTCTGCGACCGCAAGCCCGCGCAGCCGTTCCTCCTCTGCGTCCGCAATCGCCTTGGTCCTCGCTGTTTCTGAATCAATCCGCTCGGCTTTTGCCCGTGCTTCTGCAATGGCTTCTGCTGCCCCAGCCAATCCTCGGAGCTCTTCCCTGATTCCCGACAGGTCCTTGCGCACCTTGTCCGCTTCTTCCCGCAGGTTCTTGTGCTTTGTCCGGGTTTCTGTTAGCGCGTCCCGGGCTTTCTCGAGTGATGCTTTCTTTTCCTTTATCGTTTCTTCGGCGCGTTTCTCGTTCTCCTCTGCTTTCCCGAGCTCTTCGGACAGGTCTGCTTTGATGATGCTGCCGAGCTTGTCCTCTATGTCTTTCTTCGTCTTCTCCATGGCCTGCGCGCGGCCTTGCAGGGTCTGGAGCCGGGATTTCAGGGTGTTGAGCTGCTTTGACTTCTCTTCGAGGCTCTTCACCTCTTTTTGGAGGGCGGCGCTCCTGCTTCCCTGTTCTGTGAGTTGTTTCCCTATCAGCGCCTTTTCCGACTCAAGCTCTTTCAGTTCCTGTTCGATGCGCGCGGCATCCGGCATCCTCTTCTTGAGGGCGTCTGCGTCGTCGCTGGCCAGCTTCTTTCTGTCTGTGAGCCGGTTCGCCAGCGTGGTCGCGTTCTTTCGGGCTTCCTCGAAACGGTCTATCCTCAGGAGTTCATCTATCCTCCGTTTCCTCTGTCCTGACGGGATCTGCAGGAAGTAATCCATCTGGTTCTGCTCGCTGTACACTGCCCTGGAGAAGAGCTCGTAGTCGATGCGGAGCGCGCTGCGCACGAGTTCTGTTGAGCGCTGCCCCTGCGTTTCCAGCAGCTGGCCGTTCTTGCGCAGCTCTGCCTTGGAAGTGCCTTTACCTAACCGTATCTCCCGCCGTATCTCATATTCATCCCCGTTCACCGAGAACCCGAGTTCTATGCTCGCGTCCTGCTTCTGCTCAGGCTTGTTCTTGATGCAGTCGTCGAGCTTCAGCTTCTTGCCCTGAAGTGCTGGGAACGTGCCGAAGAGCGCGAAGCTGATTGCGTCCATGATGCTTGTCTTGCCTGCGCCCATGACGCCTACGATGACGTTCGTTCCTTTCGCAAACTCGAATTCAGAGTCCTCATGGCTCTTCCAGTTCTCAAGCCGTATGCGTTTTATCATCGGGTGTGTTTATGGCCCGCGGTCATTAAATTGTTTTCCTAACAAAATTACTGTCATGCGCTTCATTTGCGATGCCATGCTGGGCCGCCTGGCGCGGTGGCTCCGCATATTCGGCTATGATGCGGAGCTGGCTTCTGGTGAGGAGGCTGATGAAGAGCTCGTGAAGAGAGCAGGTATGGAAGGCAGGGTCTTGCTGACCCTCGACAAGCGCCTTGCTGCTAATGGCGCGGTGCTCTTGCCGTCCCGCCGCGCTAGCGAGCAGGTGGCTTTCCTCGTGAAAGAATTCGGTATCAGTGTTTCAGAGGAGCCTGTGCCGCGGTTCTGTTCCGTGTGCAACGGCCGCCTGAGGAAGGCGAGGGAACTGCCTAAGTTTGTGGAGGCGGCGTGGGAGTGCGTTGACTGCGGCCAGAAGTACTGGCATGGTTCGCACTGGCGGGGCATAAAGCGTTTCGTGCGCGAAGTCTTTTCTTAGAGTCTGGCGAGCCCTTCTATGCTGAGGTCGCCGACTTCGGGGATGGTTCGTATCGTTTCCTCGATCTTTTCAGTGCCGCCTTCGTCATCACTGACCACGACCGTGATGTTGAGCGACTTGAGGCCGAAAGCGATCGGAACTTCTTCTACTTTGGTGGTTTGGATTTGCGAGAGCACTTTTTCCTTCATTGCGTCGAAGGCTTCTATCTCTTTCGGGAGTATCTTCATTACCGCGACCACTCGCCCCATCTTCACGGCCCCCTGAACCCGCATTTCGGGCACACGTAGGCTGCTGAGATGTGCCTGCAGTCCAGACACCTGAACAGTTCCCTGCCGCATTGAGGGCATTTGAATGAGATATATTCCTCAGTGTCTTTCTTGCATGAAGTGCACTTTACTGCCATTCTGAATCACCGGAAAAACTAGCGATGCTTATTCTACCGCAGGGTGTTTTTAAATGTTCCCCCATCGGGAGCGGGGTTTAAAAATACTTCCCGCCAAAAAGAAAAGGCGTGCCTCCGTAGTATAGCTTGGATAGAACATTGGCTTGCGGAGCCAAGGACCCGAGTTCAAATCTCGGCGGAGGCGCTCAACGCGTTCACGGGTGTTTCATGGCGGAGTACGGTGTGTTCAATTGCTTCGGGAAGTTGAGGCATTGCCTTATGCACAGGCCCGGAGCAGAGCTGGAGCTGGTATCCGATCCTTCGGACTGGGGTTTTTTCACCAAGCCGAACGTGGCCGCGGCTGCAGAAGAGTTCGATGACTTGCTTGCCGTCATTGAGCGCGAGGGCGTGCGCGTCGAGTTCATCGACATCGATGACACTGTCCCGCCGAACCTGTACTTCATCCGTGACCTGGGCATCGTGACGCACAACGGAGTCATCCTCGCGAACCTGCGGGCGAATTACAGGCAGGGCGAGCAGCTCTTCCTGCGCATTGCAGCAGACAGGCTTGGTATTCCCGTGTTCGGGGAGGTTCGTGACGCGTTCTTTGAGGGCGGGGACTTCGTGCGCATCAGTGACGAGGTTGCTGCTCTTGGCGTCGCAAAGACGAGCTACAGCGGGTTTGAGGAAGTGGACGAGCTCGTTGAGGTGACGTTGTTGCCTGTGCCGCACGAGCAGGGCGTTCATCTCGATGTCTTGTTCAACATGGTGAGGGATGACCTGGCGTTGGCTGCAGCGGATTTCCTCCCCAAGGAGTTCCTTGGGTTCTTGTCCACGAATGAGATTGAAGTCGTTGATTTTTCCGATGAGTACCGCCATCGCCTGGCTTCTGACGTGCTCTTGCTGCGCGGCGACAGGGTCGTCATGAGCAATGAGGCCCGCGACTCCATAAGGGCTTTGGAGCAGAGGGGCGTGGACGTGATCCCAATAACCATCCACGAGTTGCGTAAGGGCGGCGGCGGGCCGGGCTGCATGGTCCTTGACTTGTTCAGGAAGTAGGTTCCCTTATCTTCCGGACTATTTTAGATGTTTTGTGGAGTTCGCCGGTTGATAGGCGCGGCATGCGCACGATTTTCGCGTTGATACCCCTTTTCTCGAGTTCGTACGCGAGCTTGCCTTCGTCTTCTTCCTGGTCCGGCCCGAGCACTATGATGTCCGGATTCACTTCTTCTATCACGCGGTACTTGTCGTCTTCGTAGCCTATCAGTGCTTCGTCCACTGGCTTCAGAGCTTGGATGACTTCTCTCCGCTGCTCTTCCGGGAGTATTACTTCGCCGCGCTCTTTTCTCACTGACGAGTCCCTGGCCACCACGACGACGAGCCTGTCAGCGAGTTCTTTGGCTCGCTGCAGGAACAGGATGTGGCCGGGGTGCACGAGAACGAACTTTCCGAAAGCCATCGCGGTTGTCATCTGATAGTTTTTTATAATTACGGGATTTAAGGCTTTGCATGAAACTTGTGTCCAGTGAGTCGCCGAGAAAGGTGGAGAACCTGCTCATCCGCACTGTTGTCGTGGATTTCGTTGTCATGTTCTTCTTGCTGGCAGGCATCGGCTCTGGCATGGCCGTGTATTATGAGGTGGCGCGGTTCCCTGACGTGCTCCTCCTCATCCCATCCATAGCAGTCATCGCCTTCGTGCTGTCTGTCGCCCGCTTCTACTCGTTCCTCTCGATCGTCATCCGCGTGATGGGCTCGCTGACGAATGTGTTCAACGAGTTCGGCGGCGGTTCCGTCGAAGTCATCGTGGACGTGCCGGCACCCTTCCTGTTGTTCGGCATGATCGCGGCCAGGCACTTCCAGGCTTCGAGCCCGAAGGAGTATTCTTTCCGCATGGTCTCTGATTCAGGGAAGTACAAGGTCAGCGCCGAGTGCGTTGTGCAGAAAGGAGTGTTCCAGTTTTCTGCGAAGGTGGTTGATTGGCATAACCTGAGCCACGAGAAGGCGTTCAGGGGGCGCGTCGTCGGCGTGCAGGCAGCGGCTGGTCGCATGGTGAAGGACATCCGTGCCGAGGTGCTGGAGGCCCGTGGCGTGCGCGTGGCAGAGTTGAGGAGGCAAGAAGAGTATTACATACCCTCCTCGTCGCCGACCGTGCCAGTGCCTGCACCGGAAGTGCACGTTCCTGCCGGTGGGCCCGTGCCTTCCGCGCCGATCCGCGAGGAGGCTGCTGCGAAGAAGGCGTTAATGAGCACCGAGGGCATGGCCACGAAGGAAGAAGGCTTGCGTGCTGCAGTGAAGTCCGCGCATTCCAAGGCAGAGAAGGACGCGCTTCAGGACGCTCTCTTCGAGCTCGAGGAAATCCGCAAGGTGTTGAAAGAGAAATGAATGCCATCATTGTTCACGGAGCGTACGGCAACCCGCATGAGAACTGGTTCCCGTGGCTTGCGAACGAGCTCACCAACTTAGGAGTGGATACTGTTGTCCCCGCTTTCCCGACTCCCGAAGGCCAGTCCCTGAAGAACTGGATGCGCGTGCTCGAAGACTACGAGGAGTACTTTTCCGCAGACTCCATCCTGATCGGCCACAGCATTGGGCCTGCCCTGCTGCTCCGCAAGCTGGAATCCCTCCATCACTCTGTTAAGGCATGTTTTTTTGTTTCTGGTTTTTTGGGCGTTCTAGATGTCACTAGTGTGGATGCCATTAACGCTTCTTTTTTCGAGAGCTCTTTCAACTGGGAAGTGATCCGCCGGAATGCTGGCAGGGTCTTTGTTTACCATTCTGACAATGATCCGTACGTGCCGATGGATAAGGCGAGGGAGTTCGCTGGGTTCCTGGGAGCGGATGTGAGTGTGGTTCTTGGTGCCGGGCACTTCAACGCAGCTGCTGGCTACACGAAGTTCAGCAGGCTTTTGGAAGACATCAAATCCATCAGTTATTGATCCCTTCGCTCAGAGCGCTAGTTCTTATAAACAGCTGAGGTCCAAACCATCGTATGCTGCACATCTTCCTCGATGAAAGTGGTGACACCGGTTTTAAGAAATCTGGTTCATCCAAGTTCTTTGTGATCACTATTCTTCTTACGCGAGATGAGCTTGGTATCAAGCGGGCGGTGAAGAGAGTTCGACAAAGAAAGCTAAAAAAGAAGATGAAGCAACTGCCCGAAATCAAAGCCAACAACTCCAGTGATACAACGCGGCGTCGTTTCCTGACTGACTTGGCTGGACTTGATATCGATGTGTTATCTATTATACTCTCCAAGGATACTGTGTATGAGTACCTACGCAGCAAACAGACAAAGTTGTACCATTACTTGGCCAATCTCATTCTTAATGAATGCTCTCTTACCGGGGAAGAGGTTCATCTGATTGTTGACAAACGCGAGCGAAAGAGGTTAGTGCGTGATGATTTTGATGATTACATCAAGAGGAATAACAATCAATGCAAAACAATTACTGTATCTCACTTTGGTTCTAAGAATAGTGCAGGGCTACAAGCAGTCGATTTTTTGTCTTGGGCAGTATTCCGTAAGTACGAATCCAGTGATGGTTCCTATTACTCTTTAATCAAGGATAAAATCATCACTGAGAAGAAGCTGTTTGAATGAGCAGCCCCTAGGGGGATTTTTAAGAGATGCACCTCATGGTACATACATACCCCCTAGGACTTACCTGCCTCTTGAGTATATGCGCCTTCCCCTTTATATATGCGGGGGGGAGTATACCTCTTATGGCGTGACGCGGTCCATTGTCCTCGGGAACGGGATCGCGTCCTTTATGGTTTCCAGGCCGAGAGCCCACATGAGGAAGCGCTCCATGCCCATGCCCCAACCGCCGTGGGGCACGCCGCCGTACCTCCGCGTGTCGAAGTACCACTCGTATGCCTTCAAGTCGGCTTTGTCTTTCTTCAGCTCTTTCTTCATGGCCGGGATGCTCATGTCGCGCATGCTCCCGCCGATGAGCTCGCCGATGCCCGGCGCGAGCATGTCGAAGCACAATGCCGTTTCTTTGTCTTTTGGGTCAGCGGGTTTGTAGAACGCCATGGCTTCTTTAGGGTAGTTTGTCACGCTCACGGGTTTGTCGAAGTGCTCTGTCAGTTTCTTCTCCTCGATTGTCCTAAGGTCCTTGCCCCACGGCACGTGCACTCCGTCCTTCTCCAGGAGTTTGAGGGCTTCCTGGTACGTGATCGTGTAGAACGGCGCTTTGATGGCGCGCAACCTCTCTGCGTCCGCACCAAGTGCTTCGAGTTCTGCGCCGCGCTCGTCCGCAATCCTGTGGCTCATGTGTTCTATGACGCGCTCTCCGTGCGAGATGAGTTCTTTGAGGTCGCACCACGCCAACTCGATTTCCGCGTGCCAGTACTCCGCGAGGTGCCGCACGCTCCGGGATTTTTCAGCGCGGAAGCTCGGCGCTATGGTGAATATCTTTTCCATGCCGGGCAGCATGGCTTCTGCGTACAACTGCCATGTCTGCGACAGGTACGCTGGCTCCCCGAAGTAGTCCATTTCGAACAGCGTGGTCGCTCCCTCGCACGCGTTCTTCGTGATTATGGGTGAGTGGAATTCGTAGAAGTCTTCCTTCAGGAAGTATTCCCTGAACGCGTCGAAGCACGTGCTGCGCACCTTGAAGATGCTGCTCATCCTCTTGCTTCGGATCCACAAGTGCCTTTGGTCGAGGAGGAATTCCGGGCTCTGGTCCTTTGTGATTGGGAACCGCTCCGCGATCTGCACCGGCGAGAGCTTGTCGACGCGCACTTCGTACCCGCCCGGCGCGCGCTCGTCCTTGATGACAGTGCCTTCCAGGGCGATGGATGACTCCATGGTCAGCTTGTCGGCCGTGTCGTACACGTCGCCTTTTGCAGTGCACTGCACGTAGCCTGTGGTGTCGCGCAGCACGAAGAACGCCACGCCCTTGCCTGCTCTGTGCCTGTAAACCCAGCCGCGCAGGGCTATGCGCTTCCCATCGTGCTTCGGGACTTCAGAAACCGTCGAGTACTGCATGCCAATCGCCTTCACTATGTTTCGTTGCCGCCCGTATTTATTAAGCAACGTCCCACAGCTTCTTCGAGTACTCTTCGTATGCGTGCGTGCGCTTTGCTGCGTCGTCTTCCTTCAGCCTGTGCTTCCTGCGCTTCAGGTGGGTGGGCACGTCCTTGAACAGCTCGCTGAGCAACTGCTTCGCAGTGCGGTACTGCCTCGGGCGTTCTGTCATGAGTTTCTGCCCCCGCACCCAGACGCGGCCGTACTTCTTGGCGAACTTTTCGCAGTGCTCGTCGTTGTAGATGCTCGGGCCGGCGTGGTCGTTAACGTACGGCATGCTCCAGACTTCCAGCTCCACGAGGACTTGGGCTTTCTTTTCTGCGTCGGTCCAGTGGTGCGCGTCCATGACGTGGAACTCGTGCTCGTTCAACTGCTTCACTACCTTGTTCCGGAATCTCTCGACCTGCGACCAGATGATCTCATCCACTTCTTCTTTTATGTCCCACTCCATGACGAACAGCTTTCCCCTGTTGCGCATGATTGCCGCGCGGCGCGGAAGCTCTTTCGTGCGGGCGTAGTGGCGGGCCATGAGGATGAACTGCGCAAGCTTCTCCTCGCTTACTGCGGCAGCCACGTTCCTGTGCCCGTCCACCGGGTCCACGACCGCGAGTGGTTCGGAGAATTCCTTCGCGTCACCGTGACCTTCCACGTCAATGAATGTACCGTGCCTCCACCTGCACGCCTTCTTCACGACTTCTTCGAACGAGCCGTAGTGGATGATGAGCAGCTCGCACAAGTACCCTGAAAACCCGTGCGTCGCGATCTCTGAGCCGTAGACGCCTGCGCGTTTCGCGAAGTGCTTGAGCAGGCGCACTTCGTCAGTGTCCTTCAGGTGCTTTATGACGTACCATGTGTGCAGCGGGCTCCTATCCACTGCACTGATTATCCTGTCCCCGGGGTTGAGCTTGTAGCACGGCACTATGTCCACGCTGAATCCGTTTATCCTCGCCTTCGTGTATGGGTGTTCCGCGTAATGAACGCGCGGCCGCGCACTAAATGCCTGGCAAACGCGCCTTCCCGTGAGCAGGCCTTCGCGCTCGAGTTCTTTCCTCGGCACGTCCTTCGGGAAGAGTATGAATATGTCCAGGTCCTTGTCGCCTTTCAGGTCCGTGTCCTTGGCCTCGCTGCCGACGAGCATCGCTTCCCTTCCGCTGACCCGCTTGACTGCCTCGATAATGCGCGCTGCTATCGCGAGTTCTCGTTCACGCTCTTTTCCTGTCGGCTTTATGTCCGCGAGCCTGTGCATGCCTGTGCTTACAAACGCGGTGTTTTTATGCGTAACTATTTATTCGTGTTCTTCTTTGTAAGCTGCATGGCCACCGTAGTGTCTCAGAACGGTGAGAACCACTATATCGTGGATTTACCGGTATTCACTGACGAGGAAGAGCGGCTCATCGACTTGGTCACGCGCGTTGCCTTGAACAAAATCCATCCCACCGAGCTGGAGGCGCTCTTTCTCAAGGATAGGTCTCAGGCCTCGCTCATTCACGAGGCTCAGTCCGAACTGCTTCCTGTTATCGGCGCAGAAGCTCCTACCAGCAGGGAGTCGAAGAATAAGGCAGTGCAAGCGTTTGTGAGCAAGCACTTGAAGACTGCGCAGCCAAGCGTTGTGGCAGGCCGGTTGGTGGACTTGTTGTGGGCCATGGGCCCGATCACTCAGCTTATGGATGATCCAGAGCTCGAGGAGGTCATGGTGAACGGCGTTAACAAGCCCGTGTTCGTGTTCCATAGGACAGCCGGCATGTGCAGGACGAACATAGTCTTCTCTTCGGAGAAAGAGCTCCAGTTGGTCGTGGAGCGGGCTGCTGCGTCGCAGGGCAGGGAGGTCACTGGCGCGTCGCCTTTGCTCGACCTGAACCTGTCTTCGGGAGCGAGGGCCAACATCACGGTCTCGCCCGCAAGCGTGAACCCGACGATAACTGTGCGGAAGTTCACTGCGAATCCTTTATCCATCGTCGACTTGATGGCCTCCCGCACTCTCGATTCCAGGCTGGCAGGCTTCTTGTGGACTGCTGTTGATGGTTTCGGGGTTTCGCCGATGAACATAGTGTTCGTTGGGGGCGCAAGCTCTGGAAAGACTACTATGTTGAATGCTGTGGCGGGTCTCATAAACCCGGATAAGCGCATAATCTCGATTGAGGACACGCTGGAACTGAATCTAGGAAGGAGGGATAACTGGGTTCAGCTGGAGTCGTCTTATGATTACCGCACCAAGTCCCGCATCACCATGGATGATCTGGTGAACAATGCTTTGCGCATGCGGCCGGACAGGCTTCTTGTCGGTGAGGTGCGTGGCCGGGAGGCTCAGAGCCTGTTCACTGCGATGGATATCGGTTGCGCTGGGAGCATGGGCACGATGCATGCCAACAACGCGCGCGAGGCGTTGCTGCGCCTACAGTCCAGGCCGATGGAAGTTCCCGAGGCAATGCTGCCCCTGCTTGACTTGATTGCGGTGCAGCACAGGTTCAATTGGTTCGGGAAGATGGTGCGCCGCGTGACGCAGGTCAGCGAGGTTTCGTGGATGGGAGAGTGCGTGCTCTTGAATGACGTGTTCTTGTGGGACCGGCCTTCCAATGCTTTGAAGCGCACGAAAGTACCTTCGCAGACTTTGGAAAAGCTCGCTTTCGCGTGCGGCCGGTCGAAGAACGATGTGCAGGATGAGATTGACTTGCGCGCCGCTGCTTTGGAGTGGATGTCCCAACAGTCATTATCGTACGATGGCGTGGTCAGGCTCGTGCAGGAGTTTTACGCGGACAGGAATTCGTTCTTAGCGCGGCTTTAGTACTTCTTCGCAAAGCCTTTCTCAGCAAGTTCTTCGATCGCAGACCGCACGAGTATGTCCGAGAATCCTGTGGCCGCAGCAAAGTCCTGCGTGTTGAACACTCCGTTCCTCCTCCTCAGCTCGTCCCACACGGACTTTATGAGGGGGTTTGTGGATTCCAGGTTTTCTTTCAGTATCGTGTACGAGCCTTCGATCCTGTCTTCTTTCGATAGGCCGACTGTTTTCTTCTCGCCTATGACTGCATACAGCAGGTCAGGCTTGAGTTGGATCGCAACGAAGCCCGACACGAACGCCAGTATGATGAGTGCGAGTATGATGTATGCTGACAGGCAGAAGTTGAATATGCACACGACGTTTTCTTGCACGCCGCCGGACCACGGGCAGCTGTGCATGTCTGTTGATCTACATAGTTGCGGCTCGGGTTCAGCATATATCTGGTTGTAGTTGCGTTTGTTGTTCACTGAGTCGAACAGGACGCTTGTCGCTCCGGCGTAAGCTACTGACCAGGCATAGTACTTGCCGTTCTTCTCTCCGATGAACACTTCGGCGGGGATGCCGCTTGCCCTCGACATCTCCCTGAACACCAACGACTTTTCGAGGCTGGTCATGCCGCTGTCTTTCCTGTCCATTACCTGCGAGAAGTCGATGTCCAGGCTTGACAGCGTGTCTTCGGAAGTGGGCGTGTCTGCGTATCCGTTGACCTTGGACATTATGGCGTCCAATAGCTCCTTCCCTGTTCCTGACACACCCGAAGGCATTTCCGTGGTGAGCGCGTCCTCGTTACTAATCCTGAAGAGGGGGTCTTCGTCTGGGTGCAGGATGTACTGCTTGCTGACGAGCGGCGAGTACGGGCTTTCCTTAAGCTTTTCCTCGTCTGCGACGTACCCCGGCAGGTATCTGAGCTTGAGGGTCTCTTTCTGTTTCGGCCCAAGCTTCAGCGTGAACGTGACGACCCTCACGAGGTTCGGCTTGATGTTGACTTCCATGGGCTGGGCGTATGATGGGAGGTACTTGTCGAACGCTATCACGAGGTTGTTGCCCCGCATCTCGTTTTCTGCGGGAGAGAGCGTTATATACTTCGCGTTGGGGTTCTTGTGGTACGGCGCGAACACGTAGAATGTCCCGCGGGATACTGGAGTGAAGTCTAGGGTCGCTGTCACTGTCTCCCGGTCATCAGAGTTCTCGAGCGTGACTTCCTGTTCAACGTACTGTTCTGTGAGCGTCGTTTTTGCCGTTACGTAGAGTTGTCCGCCGAAGCTTTCCGGGTACGAGATCGTGAATTCCTTGAAATTCTCTCCTATGTTCGGCTCGTTTATGCTGGGCTTGGATGGAGTCACTGTCTTTTCGTTTGCCAGCGTGTTCGGGAATAGCATGAGTTCCGCGATGTTGTCGATTGTCACTGTGCCCGCTTCTGCTTTGATTGTCGCTGCATAGCTCTCGGTGACGAAGATCTGCTCGTTATCCCCTGTCTTTGCCACGAATGTGATGGCCGAAGCGACGGATAGCATGACCAGCACGCACAGGATTTTAGCGGAGTTCAATTGAGTGCACTTCCTCGTACTTCGGGCCTTCTGGCGTCAGGATGCTCTTCATCAGCAAGACCCTGCTCACATGGAGCGGGATGCTCACTTTCTTCGCCAGCACCTTGCTCATCGCTTGGTCCGGCTTGTCCTTCACGCGCGCGATTGTGGCGTGCGGGATGCACTCCTCTTTCGGAAGGCCCGTATTCACTTGGATAAAGTCGTGAATCTTTTTAATGTTTTCTGAGCTGCAGCCAACCCATAGTACCCGAATGTGTTCCTCGCTTGGGAAGGCGCCCACCCTGTCCAGGACAGTGTCGAAAGCGCGGTCATGAATCCCTTCCAAGACGTGTGCTACTCTCCTGACCTCTTCGTCGTCTTTCTCGCCGAAGAAGTTGAGGGTGATGTGCAGGTTCTCTTCCTCGACGAGTTTCATGTGTGTCTTTGACGCGCTGAGCTCGCGCTGCAACCCAACAATTTCTTTTCGGGCGCTGTCGGTCAGGGGGATGGCTGTGAAGACTCTCATTAAGGAAACGACTCGGATGGTGTATTAATTTGTATGGTCACTTTATGCGTTCTTCGCCATGCTCTTCGCTGCGTATGCGCACTTCTTTGGGCCCATCCACCTTTTCGGCGCCGGCGCGCAGTGTCTCGTAAGCGAGCTTCGGATGCTTGTTGTACTCTTCATCCAGGCAGTTCCCGGGCCTGAACTGCTGGATCACGAGACGTTTCGCGCCCACGAGCTGCCTGCCTATCTCCTTTATGTCGTCTTCTGTGAGGTCGGGTGTCCACGTGGTGCGGAATTCGTAGTCCACTCCCGACTCCATCAGCAGTCTTATGCTTTCCCGCACCTTTTCGAGGAGCTGGCCGTCCCTTCCTGCCACGCGCTCGTACTGCTCCGGGTACAGTGGTGCCTTAACGTCCATTGCGACGTAGTCTATGATCTTCCGGTTGATGAAGTCCCTGAGCTTTTCCGGGCTCGTCCCGTTCGTGTCCAGCTTCACCTTCAGGTTCTTGAGCTTCATCCTCTTCATGAATATTCCCAAATCCGCGTGGAGCGTGGGCTCTCCACCCGTGATGACGATGCCTTCAACAGCCCACTTTATCTTGTCGATTTCCTGCTCTATCTCCTTCCCGCTCTTCTTGCCTGCGCCGCCTTTCACGAGTTCGGGGTTGTGGCAGGCAGGGCATCGAAGGTTGCATCCGGGCGTGAAGACTACGCAGGAGGCGACGCCCTTCCAGTCTACAAAGCTTTGTGGGATGAACCCGCTGAATTCCACTGCTACCACGTTATTTCCTTGTATCCGTGCGCTATGCTCTGCGCTGCAGCAAGACCGCCGGCGATGCCTGCCCTGTGCTCGATCAATGCCAGGCCCATGGCCAGCAGGACAAGGTATGCGGGTAGGGTGCATACTCCGATTTCGAATGCGTACTTCGTGAACAGGCACTGTCTTTTTTCCTTCATTGCCTAACCTCCAAAAAATGCGGTCCGGCGCGAGGGTGTGCGCGCCGAACCTTGTGCTCTTAACAGCTCTGATGGGTGTTTCGATCCTTGGCAGAAGCCAAGGTGTCACAGCCGTGAGTTCTCACATGGTCATGCTTTCGAGCGCGGAGACGACTGCCTGCTTGTCGTTGGTACTGAGTTTCTGGAACTGGTCCCTACTCCTCACGACGATGGTTGGCGTGCTCATGACGTTGTAGTTTATTGCGTTGAACAGCCCGTCGTCAGTGGATATGTCCACTTCCTCCACTTCAACTCCGCGTTCGCATTTGAGTTCTTCCACGACCCGCTTTGCCGCCGGGCAGCGCGGGCAGTTTGGTTGCGTGAATAATGTTATCTTCGCCTGCATTTCATATCGCCTCCTTCACCTGTTCGGGAAAATAGTTGTTGTTCCTGTACCTGTCCTTGAGCTCGGCGAGCTTGCCTTTGTTCCAGCCGTCAATGCTCTGGAGGTATCCTGTGATGCGGCTCCACGACTGCAGCGGCCTGCCTTCGAACGGCAGCTTTTCCAGTGCGTGCGCTTTGCAGTCCTCGCTGCATGCATACACATATCCTCCGTTGTACTTGGCTGCGAATGCTTCTGTCACTTCTTTTCCGCATGCGTCGCATGTCTTCATGTTGATTACCTCCTTAGCAAGCAACCTTGCTCCACTCCCCCGTCTGTGACGCCCCACAGTACTTGCACTTGTCGAGGATGCCGCCCTGCAGCTTCCCGCAGCTCTTGCAGTACGTGAGGTCGCGAGTGTAAGTGATCTGCTGGTTCATCGTGTTCTTCATCATCTTTATCGTGAACGTCTTTAATGCCTCTGGGTCGGGCGAGGCTTCGCCCAGCCAGGCGTGGGTGATCGCGCCGGCTTCGATGACTGGGTGGAACACCCCCTCATCCTTTATGCGTGTGGCGAGCGGCATTTCCACGCCCGTGTTGAGATGCGTGCTGTTCGTGTAGTACACTGACCCGCTCTCCAAGTCGCCTTTAATGTACTGCTGCGCCAGTCCATTGTACTCCTTCCAGTCGAGTTTCGCCATGCGGAATGCCGTGCTCTCTGCCGGCGTCTGCTCCAATGCAAATGGGTAGCCGCATTCTTCTGTGAATTCCTTGCAGCGCTTGTCCATGTGTCTTGCTACGCGCCACCCGAATCTCAGCGCCTCTTCCGACTCGTGCATTTCCTGGCCGTAGTGGCACTGCACGAGCTCGTTCATGCCCAAGAGCCCTATGAGGTGGCGGACTTTGTTAAGGCGCAGGTACGGCTGTCCGTCCAGGTTCATCGACAGCAGTGGCGCTGCATCCGCTTCCATAAGCTTCTGCGTTACGTCCCTCTTTATGAGGTGCACGTCTTTTGCTATTTCCATTACCTTGTCCAGTTCCTCGAACAGCCGGTCATCGTTCCCGCGAGCCTTGTACGCGAGGCGCGGCAGGTTGATCGTGACGTTCTGTATTGCGTTCGAGCGCATGCGCCCCTCCCGGATGTCGTCGTAGTCGTCTTCGCTGACTTTGTGCCTGAGCCTGCAGCACATGGCGATGCTCTCTTCCTCGTACGTGGTTTGGTTGATGTAGTACGGGTTGCCTTTGCTTGATGATACTTCAGCGCAGCGCAGCATGAAGTCGTCGAATTCTGGATTGCCTATGTGCTCCTTGCGCACTTTGAACAACGGTTTTGGGAATAGGAACGGCACGCCCCTGCTGTCCCCTGCTTCGTACACATCCAGGAGCGCATAAACGAATTTCTGCGACTCTTCCACATAATCGCCGTACACGCCGGCGGTCTTCCCGCCGGGGCCGATGGCTGGCACGTCCGCGATCATGTTGGGCACGCCGAAGTCGAGGTTCAGGTCGGAGAACACGACCTGCGCGCCTCGGGCCACGCTCATCTGCGCCATTTCGAACACGAACATCTGTGCGAGTTGCTTTATCTGCTGTTCTGTCTTGCCTGTCAGGTAAGGCGCTACAATCGGGTTGAATATGCTGTATGCCTGCGCGCCGGAGTAGTAAGCTTGGTTCACTCCCAGCCACTTCGCTGCGTGCAGGAGCAAGACTTCCGCCTGTTTTGCCGGCTTGGCAGTCGCTGTCTTCTTGCCTGTGCCGTCCATGACCAACCCGTACTTCGCTAAGTACCTCAAGTCGTGGGCTGCGCAGTACGGTCTTGTGATGAAGTAGTCCAGGTCATGTATGTGTATGTCGCCGCGCAGGTGCGCGCGAGCAATCCATGGTTTCTTGTACTTCGCCGGGATTAGGTACTCGAGGGTGTACTGCTTGGCGACTGCGTCGCCGAAGTACTTGTGCACGCTCTCGGGGGAGTAGATCACGTTGGCATTCTCCTTGGCTGCCTGGTACAGCAGCTTCTCGACGTCTGTCGCTGGCAGGCCGAAGCGTGCGTGGCCGAGGATATACTCTGAGTGGCCGTGCTCCATGAGTTTGGCGTTCACGAGCTCGCGTATGAGCACTGTAGTGATGTTCCTCAGGCCGCTGCCTGTTACCAGTTCCTCGACCTCTGTGGCAATCTGCTCTGCCAAGTCTCTGGGTGCGTTAGCCTCTTCGACCAGGACGCTCACCATCCTGGACTTGTCCCAGCGCTTCAGCTCTTCGTCAGAGGTTGTTACGAACAAAGAGATGTCTGTGGCGTCTTCAGTCAGTTTCGGGCTTTTTTCAGTCGTTTTCACCACTTTCTCACCTCTTTGCAGTTAATTTTCGGAAGAAATACTTGCAATTTGTTTCTCTTTCCGAACCTTTTTGCGCGGCCAATCGTTACGTCAATGTTATTTATAACTATTTCTGTTAGGAATCCTAACCAATGGTGGTTTGTTTTTTTATTTTCCGAACTGAGGGGCTCTTTTTTGGAGGTTTTCAGGGGTTCGGATTCAGGTTTTGGGCGCTCTTATTGCGTTTCCTGGGTCGTAATGTCTGAATCTGTTTGCAGGAGGGATTCTTTTGCGCCATCCTGATGGTTGTACTTGCTTTCCCTTCTGTTTTTTGGCCGTTCGCAGGGCGTCTTGAGTTCGTAGAAGGATATCTGGCACACGCGCATGCCTGGGTACAGTGCTACAGGCAGCTTGCCCACGTTTGCTATCTCGAGGGTCAGCCTGCCTTCGAATCCTGGCTCCACTGTCCCTGCGGTGCTGTGGATCACTATGCCGACGCGGCCCAGGCTGCTCCTGCCGTCGAGGCGGGCGCTTATGTGCGATGGGATGCGCACGTACTCCATGGTCGAGCCGAGGACGAACTCGCCGGGGTGCA
>JAFGGZ010000024.1 GCA_016939415.1 Candidatus Iainarchaeum sp.
AAACACGCACTCGCTCGCTAACGCTCGCAGTGCGGGGGGGATGCTTCCCAGGGTAGCGGGGGGGTGCAACCCCCCCCAAGACGCTGAAAGCCTGGGGAAATATAACGTTGCTCGCTCTGCAAGCGAGCATGTGCTTCGCTTGCGCTCGCTGTTTTGTGGCGAGGGATTAGGGGCGTTTTTGGCTTCTTTTAGTGGGTCTTTTGTACTTCTCCCCTGTGGTCTCGCTCCACTCAGGGTGATGAGGAATCATCCTTTCTACTGCTTGCACATCCCCCCTTGTCAAGGCCAGTGCCTGAACCACGTTAGCAAACACTTCCGAGTGTCTTGGTAAGCGCATCCTCTCTACTATTCCAGCAGCTGCGTCAACGTGCTGCGGGTGCTCTGCCGCGCTCTCGATGAACTTTAGTATGTGCTTGATCTCTGCTTCGCCTCTCTGCTTTACGGGATTTAACTGTTCCTGCAGCTCGAAACCTTTTATTACTGCTTCTTCTCCTCTATGCGATACGTGGAATGCAATAGCCCGCTCGTGGTACTGATTCTCTCTGTAACCATGCTTCCTCAGCAGGGTCTTCGCTGTTTCAAGCGCTTCTGCCATCACGAATCACTCGCATACTCTTTGGTCAGCAGTCTTCTTATTTCCTTCGCTTTCTTGTCTCCCACAAGCTCGACTTCCTTCAGCTCCTCTTCGCTGGCAGTGAACACGCGCTCAACGGTCCTGAAGCGCTTCAGCAAGGACCGGGCGAGCGTGCCGCCGACGTTCGGCAGGGACTCGACTACGAACACTTGCTGGTCCTCGTCCGCCATGGCGTGTTTTTCGCCGCGCAGCCGGATGCTCCTCTGCTTCTCCTCCTGCTCGCGCCGAGCCAGCGAAACGAGCATGGCCGCAGTCTCTTCAGCGTTCTTCGTGCAAAGGACGGGGATGCCGAAATCCACTGCCACTGCCGCCAAGGCGCCGCGCAACGCGTTCGGGTGCACGTTCCTCACTGAGTACAAGTCCTCTCCCTCCAAAAGCATGACTGGGTTCCTGAAGTTGGCCCGCAGCTCCTGCGCTTGCTGGAATAGCCTGCCGTCTATCACGCTCTGCACG
Source organism: Candidatus Iainarchaeum sp. (assembly GCA_016939415.1). GTDB lineage: Archaea > B1Sed10-29 > B1Sed10-29 > WALL01 > WALL01 > JAFGGZ01. Next base: position 1,088 of record JAFGGZ010000024.1, read on the forward strand.
AAGTCCTCGCACGTCTTCCGCTCCACTGCCACCCTGTCCGACACGAGGTAATCACCTACCGGCAGCTGCGTCTGCTTCAGTTCCACTTCCATGCCCATGAGTTGTTTGGCGATGCCGCTCGCCCTCTCCCTGGAGTCCACGAAAATGACTGGTTTTTCGCCCTTCCGTATCTCCGTGAACTCTGCCATGGTTTTCTGTGGCTCTGCGCTCAACTCGTTTGGTGACATGTTCCTCAACACCTTGTTCATTTCCTTTTCCTTGGCGCGGGACGACCAGTAGTAAGCCTCGTCCCGCGTGCCCTTCGTGATGAATATGACTACCCTGCCTTCCTTGTGCCTGCCCGTCCTGCCCGCACGCTGTATCTTCCTTATTTCGCTGGGGACTGGCTCGTAGAACACGACCAAGTCCACGCTTGGTATGTCCAGACCTTCCTCGCCGACGCTCGTGCATACGAGCACTTGGAATTCCTTGTCCTTAAATCTCTGCAGGCGTTCCAGCTGTTCCTTCTGCCGCATGCCTTTCATGCCTTCTTTTGTGGTCTGGCCGATGAAAACGCGCGAGTTCACGTTCTTCTCGGAGAGGAACGCGTCGATGCGCTTGGCAGAGCTGCGGTACTGCGTGAAGACTATAGCCTGTCCGTTCTCATCCTTCAGCACTTCGTACAATGCCTGGAGTTTCGGGTGGTCCACGCCGCCTGCCTTCATCTTGCTGACGAGGTACACGGCCTTCCGTATCTCGAGGCAGCTCGTGATGCGCTTGCTGGCCTTCGTCGATTCCTTCCCCAGTTTCTCGAAGTATGACGCCAGTTGTTCGACGCCCTGCGTTTCCAGCAATTCGTGCGCATGATAAAGTTTCATGAGCGCTGCGACTTCGGAAATGGCTTTGTAAGCACGTGGTTCCTTGCCCTTTATGCGCAGGAGGTACTGGTTCATCTTCAGGAGGTTCGTCCTGTTATACCACTTCAGGCTCGTGTTCCTGGCGAAGCCCATGTCCTTCAGGTTCTTCAGGCTATTGGTCATCACTGTTTCGAGCAAGGACTTGATCTCGTAGAACTCCACGGGCAGTTCCAGGGTCTTCCACTCCACGAGCTTTTGATTCACGTATGGCTGCACGTCCTCATCCTTCTCGCCACGCACTTCCACGTTCTGTATGAACAGGTTCTGGCAGATCTCATGTATTTTTTCCCTTGTCCCGCCCGGGCTTGCTGTGAGTGCGAGTATGCTGCCGCTGCTCTTCCTCACGAAGGAGTCTGCTATGAACACGTACGCGTAATCGCCGACCGCGCGGTGGGCTTCGTCCACTATTAGCAGCGCCACGTCTGACAAGTCTATCTGCGACGCGAATATCGTGCTTTGGATGGTTTGCGGCGTGGCGAACACGACCGTGCTTTCTGTCCACATGCCCGCCCTGTCTTTTGCGGGCGTTTCTCCTGTGAACAGCGCGGTCCTCTCGATAGTCGTGAACTCGCTGAAACTCTTCATGTGCTGCGCTGCCAAGGGCTTTGTCGGCGCGAGGAACAAGACTTTCTTGTCCGGGTGCTTCTCCAAGGCATTGACTGCGACGAGCACTGCTATCGCAGTCTTTCCCAGCGCGGTTGGCGCGACTATGAGCGTGTTCCCCTTATCCTCAGCCCTCGCTGCCAGAATCTCTTGATACTCCCTTGACTGCAGCACATCCCTTCGGAGGAGAGCGTGGTTCACGTAATTCATTGCTAGGATTATGCACGGCCGCTTTTTAAGCCCTGAGCCCTGCGGCGTGCCGAGGGCACGCGTTCGTTTTAAATACCAGCTTGTGCAACATTACATTCATGCCAGAAAAGCGGGAAAGGACAATCCGCACGCAGGTGATTAATCGCGGTCTCGAGGCTGCCTTGAAGGGCGCCCACATCGATGAACGGTCTGAAAACGAATCCCTTTTTAGGATGATCGCCAGCAGGATAAGCAGGCAGAGGAGGCTTCTCCTCGAGGTCGGCTTAGAGGGCGCTTTGAATGAGTTGAGCAAGGATGTTGGTGCCGACCCCATTGATAACAAGAACGAACTGATAGAGCTTATGCAGCACGACGATGTGGCGCACCATATGCTCCTCCGCAGGGGGGAAGAAGATTTCCTAAATGACTTTACTGCTGCGCTGGGCAGTGAGGACGCGGCCAAGCACTCCCTTGAACGAGCGAGAAATGGATTGGATTGGATCATAAAGGAGTACAAGGAGAGGAGTTACAGGAATCTTCACACCTTCCTCGTCAAGAACGGCTCGAACCCCGAGTTCGTGAGGGATTTGATACGCGACATAATCCAGGACGGCAACAAGTTCCGCCGTGAGAAAGCCAGGGCAGCGGCTGCTGAGAGGTAAGTCAATGATCTGCGAGTTGTGCGGCAAGGAAGTAGATTCCGGCAAGAAGGTGTCCATTGAGGGCGCGACCATTGATGTGTGCGCCGCTTGCGCGAGGCACGGCACTGTCATTGGCTCTGCCGGACGGGCTCCTGTCCTACCGCGCAGGCCTGCTTACAGGAAGGAGTTGAAGCAGCTCGATGTCGTTGATGACTACGATGCAATCGTGCACAGCGAGCGTGAGAGGCGCGGGTGGAAGCAGGAGGATCTTGCGCAGAAGGTGAGCGAGCAGGTTTCCACGATCCGCCACATCGAGTCAGGGAGCATGGAGCCGACTGAGGCGACTGCACGCAAGCTGGAGAGGGTTTTGGGCGTGAAGCTCTTGCAGGAAGTTGCGAACACTGCTGTTGAATTGCCTGCGGCGAAGTCTTCTGCGAAGCCCACGCTCGGCGATGTAGTCCAGATCCGGCGGAGGAAGTGAGGTCATGGAGCTTAGGAGGCATTCAGAGTTTGCTGGCCGCCACTCCATCCCGCTGGTCAAATACAGTGGGGGCGACATTGTGGTGAAGCAGGGCAGTCACTGGGACCGCATGACCCCGCACTTCGTGGACGGGAGCACGTACTGGCTGTTCAGGCACGATGACGGAGTGACGCTTGTGGGCAAGGCGCTTAACCCTGTTGGTCTGGGGGTTCGCATAGAGACTTTCAGGAGTGCTGAGGACGCACGCGAAGTCGCGAGGAAGATCACTGAGAACGTGACCCACTGGCTCGACCCTGACGCAGTGCGGAAGTGCATTGTCGAGCGCAAGAAAAGCTGAGCGCGGTCATAGCGCGACCAATGTTACGTACGTCGTGTTCTCGTTGAATACTGTGAGCTGGCCGCTGAAGTCGTACAGCTCGCACACGGCCCCCTCGCCTGCTGCGAGCGCTGGCGTGGAACAGTTCGCTGACGCGTTCTCTGCGACGAAGAACACCTGCGCTCCGGCCAGGTCCTGCGTGTCCGTGTTCGTTATGCGCACGTACGAGTCATTCACTATGACTGCGTTTATCTCCACTGGCTCCTCTGCGTCCAATGGTCTTTTCGGCTCCCCCGAAACCCAGAAGTACACCGTGACTGTGGCGATGATGCTTATCGCTATCAGCAGCACTACTGTGACGATCGGGGTTATGCCCTTCATTCCGCCACCGCTTTGTAGAACATGGTCTGGGCTGACGCGAGCAGCGCGAACGCAAACAGCAAGACCGCGAAGCTGGTGACGGGGGTCGAGTCCACGCCTGCCAGCGCGGCCGCAACGTCGATGACCATGATCCCTATGTTCGCGATGAGCGTTATGGACATCCACGCCATGTACATGACGATGCTTGCCGCTAGATTGTCTTTCACGAACCTCGCGCTCGCTGCGATCGCTTCGATGCCCCTGCTCTTGCCGAGCAGGACTGCGTGCGGCAGGAAGCTGATGAGGATCATGTACGCGAACGCCGCCACGTTAGCTAGAAGGAGTATGATGGATGTCGTGGGGTTCATGAGCGCTTCCACGCTCATCACCCACGCTTCGACGAACACGAGCGCTGCGAGGGGGATGCTCGCGATGAAGCATGCGGGGAACAGCTTCGCGAGTCCGGTGAATGCCTTGCTGACAGCTTCCGTGAGGCTCTCTTTCTTCTTTGTCTTGGCTGTGAGCACGACGCTCGCGTACGCGAAGTCGAGCAGCGCAAGCAAGACCAGTGCCAGTGCGGGCATGGCTATCATGGCAAGCGTTTCATCCGAAGAGAGTGTGTCAGCCGCAAGTGCTGCGCCCACGACGGCCACTGCAGACGCGGTTACGAGGATGAGTGCCCACAGTTCGTTGCGGAGGAAAGCGAATGATTCCTTGAACACGGCCCACATGTCGTCTTTTCCGAATCCGAGTATGTAAGCGCATAGCATGCCTCCCATGCTGCCGCTCATGGTCATGGAGAGAGCGATGAGCCAGATCATGGTGCCGAGTTCCTGGAACAATTGGAATTGCTGTGCGTCTGTGTACTGGGCCAGTGGCGTTGCCATGACGAGGAGGACAATGCTGATGGCGGCGCTCACGATGCCTGACATGAATCCTGCGAGGATTGCGTTGCCGAACCGTTCTTTTGCCTTGCTTACCGTGAGGTAGGCTGCTATGAAACCGCCTGCAGCCAGCGCTCCGAACGCGATGAGGATTATGAGTTCTGCTGCCGGCATTGCTTCTTCGGCTTGCAGGGATGATGCCACGAACCCTTGCAGCATGACTGCGAGCACTGCGGCTATCACGCCTCCGATGATTGCTGGGGGGATGGCTTCTCTTGTCATGAACTTCATTCAAGCACCTCTCTGTCTTCTACTCCCATGTGGCTTAAATACCTTTCAGTAGTTGGGGAAGAACAACGGCAGCAGGTTGACGAGGAACAGCACGAGCACGGCGAGGGTAATCATCTTCACGTAGGACTTGGCTTTCTTCGCGCCGAAGCGTTTCTTGGTGAGGGCTTCTGCCATGAACCCGCCGTCGAGTGGGTACATTGGCAGCAGGTTCATTATGCCGACAGCGAAGTTGAAGAATATTGTCGTGCTGAGTATGTCGAGGAATGCCACGAGTCCTTGCATCCACAAGGGCATGGGCTTGAATGTGTTCTTCAGGCTGCTTATGCCTATGAGGGTGTTCTCGTTCAACTTGATGATCGCAGTCCCTGCGTCTGTTGCTATTTCCGCGTCCGCTCCGGGGCCGAGGGCAGCAGTGACGTCGTGCACGTCTTGTACTGTTCTCACTTCAGTGCCATTGATGCCCAGTATCTTCGAGCCTTCTACGAGCTTGCCGAATGCGTTGCCTTCCTTTTCCAGCGTGACTATCTGCGGGTGATCGAGGTAGGTTTGGAAGGCCTGGTCTATGCCCGTGGCTGTGAGCGCTGGCTGCACTGCAGCGAGGAGGAAGACGAGCGTGGCGAACGACAGCAGGTAGTTCGCAGTGCTGCCGACTGAGTACACGCGGAGCTGCTTGTCAGTAGGGCCTTTCCTGAGCGCTTTTTCATCGGGCTCGACGAATGCCCCGAACGGGAACACGCCGAACAGTATCACTCCCGCGCTCTTCACCTTGAATTTTCCGAGTCGTGCGAGTATGCCGTGGCTTGTCTCGTGGACGAACAGGAGTATGATGAGCGACACCCACCCGAGCCACGAGACGCCTTGTATGGGTGAGCCTTTCACGTCAATGCCAGGGATTGCCGGTCCGACCATGGCTGTGACGGGCACGCCGTTCAAGTATCCGGAGATGACGCTGAGTGCCTGCGCGCCCAGCAGGTACACAAGCGATGTCGAGAACCCTCCTGCGTACAGGAGTATTACGGGCACTATGCTGAATATAGGGTCGTTGCCTGTGAACAGGTTGAGGGCGAGCTGTGTCGGGCTCTCTCCGACCATCACCCATTGTATTGCAGCGCCTATGTACGGCGCGAGCAGGAACGAGGATGCTGCGAGGCTTAGGGCGAAGCGCTTCCTGTGGCTGTGCTTGCGGAACACGTACCAAGCGCCGATGACTCCGAACGCAAGTATGACGCCGAAGTCGCCGTACGACTTCCAGAACTTCGGCCACTTGCCTGCAATGCGGTCCAGTATCTTGAGTCCACGCTTTGAGTGCCACATGACGAGCGGACCTACCAGTTTTGCTTTCGGGAAGAATTTTTTTACGAGCAGCGCTATGATTATCGCTTGTATCAGTCCGTAGAGAAAAAGCTCCCAGATGGTTATCATGCCGTGAAGCATACGTGGGGGTTGTTTTTAATGGTTTCTAGGATGCGGTGTAGTCGTATTCCTCGCCCTGCGTGGAGTCCCAAGCCATCTCCACCCAATCCACGTCCGGGTCTGTTTCGAGTTCTTCATCTGCCTCGTCTTCGCGCTTCTTCTTCTTTTTCACGTTATTACTTATGGCAAGCATTATATTTAATGGTTGCGAAATCGCTTTTCATGAGATTGCTGGAAGGCATTAAGAGGAACGTGGTGGTGCTGGGTCTTGTTTCGTTGCTGAACGATGCGAGCAGCGAGATCATCTATCCCCTGCTGCCGTTGTATCTGGCGAGCATCGGCGTGCCGCCGGCGATCATCGGCGTCATCGAGGGTGTTGCAGAGAGCGCGGCTTCTTTTCTCAAGCTGATTTCCGGGTGGCTCAGCGACAAGTTCCGCGAGCGTAAGCCGTTCGTTCTGGGTGGTTACTCCATGGCGGTGTTCGGCAAGCTTTTCATTGCCTTGTCGTTGACGTGGGTCCACGTCCTCTTAGGGCGGTTCGTTGACCGCGTCGGGAAGGGGTTGCGTGATGCTCCGCGTGATGCGATCATTGCCGCCAGTTCTGATGCGACGTTGCGTGGGAAGGTCTTCGGCTTCCATCGCATGATGGATACTATCGGCGCGGTGATTGGGCCGCTCGTGGCGTTCATACTGTTTCCACTCCTCGGGTTCAGCATGCTGTTCCTCGCTGCAGTCGTGCCGTCCGTGCTGTGCGTGTTCCTGGTTCTGTTCTTCGTGGAGGAGCATGCGCCGAAGGCTGTTCAGCAGTGGTCTTTTGAGCTGGGCAAGCTCACTCCGGACATCCGCCGCTTCCTGCTTGTGGCTGGCGTGTTCGCGCTTTCCTTCTTCAGTTTCGCGTTCCTCATCCTGCGCGCGAGCGAGTTGGGGTTGCCTGTTGAGCAGACGATCCTGGTTTACCTGCTGTTCAACGTGGTTTACGCGTTCTTCGCGATGCCTGCGGGCATGATGAGTGACGCGCTTGGCAGGAAGGTATCGCTTGTCCTGGGGTACGGCCTGTTCTGCGCGGTGTGCTTGGGCTTCGCTTTTGCGAGCAGTGTGTGGCACGTTGTTTTCTTGTTCGCGTTGTATGGCATTGTGCATGCTGTGGTTGACCCTGTTCAGAAGGCGTTCATCACCGACATGTCTGACAAGGATTTGCGTGGCACTTCGTTGGGTGGTATGTATGCAGTGAATGGGTTGGCTGCCCTGCCTTCCAGCGTTGTGGCGGGGTGGCTTTGGTCGTCGTATTCCTCGCAATACGCGTTTTTCTTCGGCGCGGCTGTTTCCGGCCTTGCTGCATTGCTTGCGCTATTGTTGCTGAGAGAAAACAGAAGACGTTAAATCATGTCCAGGTCGAGGTCTTCGTCTGCGCGTTCCCTTCGGTCTTCGCCCACGCGGCCGGATGAACCTGTCAGGTGCGGTGACTTCACGCCGGTGAAGATGCCGATGACTTCGACTTTTCCTTCGTACTCTGGTATGATGCGCGATCCCCAGATGACTTGCGCTGACGGGTCTATGACTTCTGTGAGCCGCTCGCCGATTTCGTTGGCTTCTCCGAGCGTCAGGTCCGGCCCGCCGCTTATGTGGATGAGCGCGCCTTTGGCTCCGCGGTAGTCCACGTCCAGCAGCGAGTTCTTGAGCGTGTCTGCGACCACTTCGTCGACGCGCCTGTGGCCCTTGCTCTCGCCGACGCTGATTACGCTGACTCCGCCCGTGCTCATGACTGCGCGAACGTCTGCGTAGTCCAGGTTGACGAGTGATGGGACTGTGATTGTCTCTGTTATGCCTTTCACTGCGCGGGCGATTACTTCGTCCGCCACGCTGAATGCTTGTTCTATCGGCAGGTTGGGCACGAGTTCTACGAGCCTGTTGTTGTCGATGATGATGACAGTGTCTGTTACCTTGCGGAGCTTTTCGATGCCTTCCTCCGCTTTCTGGATGCGCGCGCGCTCGAGGAGGAATGGGAATGTCACCATTGCGACGACGATCGCTCCCTGCTCTTTGGCTATGTCTGCTATGATCGGCGCCGAGCCTGTGCCGGTGCCGCCGCCCATGCCTGCGGTGAGGAACACGAGGTCTGCGTCTTCGAGTGCTTGTGCGAGCGCTGCCCTGCTGACTTCGGCTGCTTTTGCTCCGACTTCAGGGAAGCCGCCTGCGCCCAATCCCCTGGTGACGCTTTGGCCTATGAGTATTTTCTTGACTGAGTCGTGGATAAGCGCGAGGTGCTGCTTGTCTGTGTTGACCGCGATAAGTTCTGCGCCGCTTATTCCGAGTCGCGCTATGCGGTTCACGGAGTTGTTTCCTGCGCCTCCCGTTCCGATGACGATGATCTTCGGGCCTTCGAAGTCGCCCCTGGATTCTGTTTTGTATGAGGATGAAGACATTGCGCTGTTAGCCAAGTTCTGCACACAAATCACCTTGCCCTTTGCTGAATGAGAGAGCCGTTGCCTACTTTATAAGAGCCGTTATATAAAAACATTCTGGAGTGCAATAACGATTGGCGGCATAGGTGTTTTTAAGTAACGCGCTCCAGAATAAGGGTTTGCTGGGCTATGCCGGGGGGTTGGTGGTCCCCTGTTACCCTCAACCCACCTGTGGGGGGGCGAAGGCCGTGAGGCGGTTTGTTCGCGCGTGAGTGGCTCCCGCTTCCGACGTTGACGTCCTGTCCTGTTGGGTTCGCGGTTCATGTTAACCTGGTCAGGCGGGGAACCGAGCAGCCATAGCGTGTCTCGCGGGCGCTTTCAGGGTCGCAGAACCGAGGAGGCTGCGGGGTTAAGTTGTTCGCGTCGCGTCATGCTCACTTGCGGTGGCCCAGCACTTTCATATGAGTCTGCCCCGCAGTGTTCCGGCTTCCGTAGATTCGAGCCCGGTTTCTGCTTTCTTGTACGTGACGCTGATGGTCACTTCGTAGTTCTCTCCTTCGGCGCCGTCGTAAACCGCGTTCGCGAGGGTTTCTTCCATGCGTATGTTTCCTCCGGGAGGGATGCGCAGTCCTACGGAGTCATGTACCACTGTCAGGTTGTTGCCTTTTATCATCACTTGCTTCAGCTCCAGGGTCATCCCTTGGGTGTTGGCGAGCGTTAGGCTGTAGTTTTGTGGTGAGGGCTTTGTGAGCTTGAATTCAATGACGCGCAGGTTCGTGCTGTTGGTAGTGCTCCACGCTGGGTTCAGCAGTGCGAGTATCACTGCGAGCAGGCAAGCGCAGCCTATCAGTCCCATGATGATTGTTGCCAGGTTAATGGAGCCTTGCCCTTTCACTTCCTTTCCTCCGTTTCATAGTCGGATCCCGACTTTTTTGTAGAACGCTTTCATGCTGTCGGCCATTGCTTTCAGTTCATCGTCTGGCAGCGGCTTAACTTTGTTGTACTGCGGGTTGAGGCAGTTTCTCGGGATGAACTGCTGGAGGTAGTATGCTTTCGCGCCGCGCAGCTGTTTCGCCAGGCTGAGCACGTCTTCTTTGCTGACGATGCCGGGCGCGAACGTGGTGCGGAACTCGTAGTCAACGCGTTTTTGGTTGAGGAGAATGCTAATGGTCTTTACGACGTTCTCGAACAGCTGTTTGTCGTTCACGAGCTTCCTGTACTTCCCCCAAGCGAGAGCGGTTTTTACATCCAGCGCTACGTAATCCACGAGCCTCTTTTTCATGAGCTCTTGCAGGTGCTGCGGGTCTGAGCCGTTGGTGTCGAGCTTTACCGATAAGCCGAGTTTCTTGACTTTCTTCAGGAACGCTCCGAGATCGCGCCACATGAGCGGCTCCCCGCCAGTGACGACGATGCCGTCCACCCATCTTTTGCGTTTCTTGAGGTAGCCAAGCACTTCTTTTTCCGGGTGCTTGGGAAGCTTTTTCCAGTGGAGGACGAGGTCCTTGTTTTGGCAGTACGGGCAGCGGAAGTTGCATCCTCCGGTGAAGAGTACTGCCGCTACTTTTCCGGGGTAGTCGATCAGCGATACTTTGTTGAATCCGTAGAACTCCATTACATCACTTGCTTGTATTCCTTGCGTTGCCTGAATTCTTCCTGCTTGCCTTCGTTCCATTGCGATACTGGCCTGAAGTACCCGACGACGCGGGAGTACACCTCGCACGCTTTCTTGCATTTGGGGCATGTGGCGTGTTCGCCGCTCAGGTAGCCGTGGTCAGGGCATATGCTGTACGTGGGCGTGGCTGTCAGGTATGGGAGTTTGGAGTTGTACATGACTTTTTTGACGAAGGCCTTGCATGCCTCGCCGTTGCTCATGCGCTCGCCGAAGAATGCGTGGAAAACTGTCCCTCCTGTGTACTGTGATTGCAGGCTTTCTTGGTGCTCTATTGCCAGGAACACGTCTGCTGTCGCGTCGACTGGCAGCTGTGTCGAGTTCGTGTATCTTGGGACTCGGGCGCTGCCCTGCTTTATGCGTGGGTGTTTTTCTTTGTCGATGCGCGCGAGCCTGTAAGAGCATCCTTCTGCTGGCGTGGCTTCCAAGTTGTATAAGTGGCCTGTGTCGTTCTGGAATTCTTTCAGCTGCTGCAGCATGAACCTCAGAGTCTTCTCCGCGAGCTTCCTCCCGCTCCTCGTCGATATGTCTTCTCCGAGTAGGTTGAGGCATGCTTCGTTCATGCCTACGAGGCCGATGGTGCTGAAGTGGTTATCCAGCGTCCCCAAGTATCTTTTGGAGTACGGCAGCAGGCCGTTGTTCATGTTCTTCGAGACTGTTTTGCGCTTTATTTCGAGTGATTCCTTTGCCAGGTCCATTAGTTCCCCTAGTTTTTCGAAGAAGTCGGCGTCGCCTTTAGCGACGTGCCCTAGTCTGGGCATGTTCATTGTCACTACTCCGACGCTGCCGGTGCTGTCTGACGAGCCGAAGAGGCCGCCGCGCACGTTCTTGCGTAGTTGCCTCATGTCGAGGCGGAGGTGGCAGCACATGCTCCTTATGTCCGAAGGCTTCATGTTCGAGTTCACGAAGTTCGAGAAGTACGGCAGCCCGTACTTTGCTGTCATGTCGAAGAGGAGTTCCGCGTTTTCTGAATCCCAGTCGAAGTCTTTGTCTATGTTGTACGTCGGTATGGGGAACGTGAATGGCCTCTTGTTCATGTCGCCTTCTGTGAGGACTTCGATGAATGCCTTGTTGAGCATGTCCATCTCATCTTGGAAGTCGGCGTACGTGTCCTTCACCCGCTTTCCTCCGACAAATGCTCCTTGCTTTGCTAGGTCTTTCGGCGCGTTCCAATCCCACGTGAGGTTCGTGAAGAGGGTTTGCCCGCCCCACCTTGATGAGGTGTTGAGGTTGAACACAAACTTTTGCATGTCTTGCTTGACTTTCTTGTACGTGAGCTTGTCGTTTGCTACGAATGGCGCCAGGTACGTGTCGACGCTGTTGAATGCCATTGCTCCAGCCCACTCGTTTTGCAGCGTTCCGAGGAAGTTGACCATTTGCATGAGCGCTGTGTCGAGGTGTTTTGCTGGCTCGCTGGCGACTTTTCCTGGCACGCCGTTGAATCCTTCCATGAGCAGTTGTTGGAGGTTCCAGCCTGCGCAGTAACCGGTTATGCCGAAGCTGAGGTTGTGGATGTGGAAGTCGCCGTTCTTGTGGGCGGCGGATACTTCTTTTGGATACACTCGGTCGAGTGCGTATTCTGCCACGACCCGTTCCGAGATGTACAGCAGGAGTCCTGCGAAGGAGTATGTGAGGTTGGCGTTTTCTTTGACGCGCCAGTCTTTTTGTTTGAGGTAATCGTCGACGACTTGTTCTGTTTCGCTGAACATCATGCCTGCCTGGCGGAGGTGTTCGTGCTGCTTCCTGTACAGGATGTATGCTTTTGCGAGTTCGTAGTGCCTGGCTTTGACGAGCACTTCTTCCACTATGTCTTGTACCTGTTCTACTGTGGGCGTGCCTTTTATGCGCTGGTCTGTGAGGTGGGTGACTTCCATTGCCGCGGTTCTTGCGAGTCCCCTGTCCGGCTCGCCAATGGCTTTCGTGGCTTTGTATATGGCTTCCTCTATCTTTCTTTGGTCGAACTTCGCTGTGGTCCCGTCGCGCTTCTTTATCCTGGCTGGCATGCCCGCTCACCCGTAGAAAGAAAGCCGGTGGGCGTATTAATTGTTTGCGGTGCGGTCAGCTTTTTCTCAGCCGTATCTTGAACACGCCGCCTTCCTTGAACATGTCCGCCTCTTCCTGTGCCAGCCTCTTGCTCGTTCGGTAGTACACCCCTTCTTTCTTGGCTACGCCTTCTTTGACTTGCTCTTCGAGTGTTTCCAGCGCCCTTTTGGCCCCTTCGTGTATGCTCATGCCAAGGCTGTGCTCGCCTTTTTCGAATGGGGTTTCGGGTTTCTCGATTTCATCTTCTACGATGAATCCCCGGTTTTGGAAGTGCCGCAGGACTTCTTCTTTGTCCTCGATTTTTCCGCTGATTGTTATGGTGCCGTTGTTTTTTAGGACCCGCTTGCTTTCCTTTGCCAGGTGTTTCATGTCGATGAAGTGTCCCCATTCGTAGACGTGCCTGCAGTCTATGTGGTCTACTGTGCTGTCCCGCATGGGCAGCGGGTCTTTCGCTGAGAAGAAGTGTTTGAAGAGCGATACGCCCTTCTTTTTGAGTGCTTTCCCTGCGCCGCCGTAGTCGTATGACTGTGATAGCGCGTCGATGATGATGTGCGCCTCGTTTTTTTTGAGTTCTCGTGTTAGTATGACCGGGCCGGCTGCGCCGCCTAAGTCTATGGTGACGCGTCCGTGGAACTCTTCGAGGATGGATTGCGTGGGCGCGGCTTTGAGGTTGCGTCTGCCTGCTCTTCGCTCGATTTCTGGGCTCATCGCTTTTTTTCTTTGTGCGCGCGGGTTTTTTAGCTTTTGCGGCGTTTGGGCGTAAGCATTTTCCAGCAGCCTTTTTCGATTTGTGGAATCGAAAAAGCCTGGGGAAATGTAAAATTGCTCGCTCTGCAAGCAAGCATTTGCTCGCTTGCGCTCGCTGTTCTGAAGCGGGGGGGTGATAACCCCCCAAGACGCTGAAAGCTTGGGGAAAGTATAAATATGCGTGTTTGCAGAACACGCATAAGCTTCGCTGTTTTGGGAAAACGGTTGGCGGCGTTGTGCTGCTGGGATTATGTGTTTGTGCTGGGGTCGCATAGCTCGGTAAGTGCGGTGGCCTGCTAAGTCACTGTCCTTCTGGACACGGGAGTTCAAATCTCCCCCCCAGCGCTCCGGGGGACGGTACGTCCCCCATGGGAGGCATGACTCGTGGTTTTGATGAAACTTTTGTAAAAAGTTTCTGTTCAAATCTCCCCCCCAGCGCCATACCCTCTGGTAGTGTAGCACCAAACTATTTATAGACCTTTGAGCAGGACACTGGTCGATGAACACAA
>JAFGGZ010000025.1 GCA_016939415.1 Candidatus Iainarchaeum sp.
AGCGTTAGCGAGCGAGTGCGTGTTTGCAGAACACGCAACGTTATATTTCCCCAGGCTTTTTCCGCTCTAAAAGCGGAAAAAGGCTGTTCAACACAGAGAGTCCAGGTATAGCATGACAGCCTTCTGCACATGCAGCCTGTTCTCTGCCTCGTCGAACACAACGCTCTGCGGCCCGTCAATCACGCCTGCCGTCTGCTCCATGCCACGCATCGCAGGCAGGCAGTTCATGAAGATCGCGTCAGGCTTTGCTCTCGCCATCAGCGCCTCATTCACTTGGTATGGCATGAATGTCTGCACGCGCTCAGCCTCTTTCTCGTGAGGGATATGATAACTCATCCACGAGTCCGTTACCACGACATCAGCGCCGGCAATCGCCTCGCCAATGTCATGCGTCACATTCACGCGACCGCCGCTTCCATGAGAAAGAACATCACACCCCTCAACAACCCGCTCCCATGGCTCGTACTCGCTGCCTTCCGGGCAAGCCACGCAGATCTCAAAACCCATGATGGCTGCAGCGAACATGAGGCTGTGGGTCACGTTATTGTTTCCATCCCCGAAGTAAGCAAGCTTCATCCTCGGGGAAAGCTTGCCAGCCTCTTTCATAGTCAGGATATCAGCGAGAACCTGGCAGGGATGCTCGTAGTCACTCAGCGCGTTGATAACCGGGACATCCGAGTACTTCGCAATCTCCACCAAGTCGGAGTGCTTGAAGACGCGAGCCATTATCATGTTGACCATCCGGGAAGAGGTTTTTGAGAAATCGTGGATGCTCTCCTTTTTTCCTAGCGGGGAATCATCGATTGAATAGAAAATGGCGTGCCCGCCAAGCTGTTCCATGCCCACTTCGAAAGAAACACGCGTCCGCAACGACGGCTTTTCAAACAGCATGAGCAAGGTCTTATCGTTCAAGGCATGAGAATACTCGTGGGGATTCCTCTTCAACTCGATTGCCTTGTCCAAAATCAGCTCGATTTCTTCTTTAGTTAAGTCATTCATGGAAAGGAAGTGCTTCATTTCTATCACCGTTTTGTTATCCACGTTCCAGCACCACCCTTAATGGCCGCGCCGAGATTATTAAGTGAAGTGATAACGACAGCCTGGCCTCCGGACTCTAGGAACTTCACAGCCGACTCGATCTTCGGGCCCATGCTGCCGGGCGGGAAATGACCCTCTGACAAGTACTGCTTCGCCCCAGCCAAGGTCATGTGATCCAAAACCTTCTCATCAGGCTTGCCGTAGTTCAAGCAGACCTTCTCAACGCCGGTGAGGATCACGAACAGGTCTGCCTTCAGCTCGCAAGCCAGAACCGCAGAAGCCAGGTCCTTGTCAATGACAGCCTCCACACCCTTCAGCTCCCCATCCTCCCTGATGACCGGAATCCCGCCGCCGCCACACGCTATGACCACGTTTTCGTGCAAGAGCTTCTTTATCACCGGAGCCTCCACGACCTCCAAAGGCATGGGAGACGGTACCACGCGGCGGTAACCCCTGCCAGCATCCTCAACCATGTCAAACTTCCGCATCAGCGGCTGAGCCTCCTCCTGCGTGTAAAACGGACCCACCGGCTTCGTCGGGTTCCTGAAAGCAATGTCCCCCTTATCGACCACGCACTGCGTGATTATCGTGACCACAGGCTTCCTCGCCTTCAGTCGCTTGTCAAAAGTCTTCTGCAGCATGTACCCGATCTCGCCCTGCGACTCTGCAACACACACATCCAAAGGCATTGCAGGCACGATCTCCTTCGCCTCCTCCTGCTGTATCAAGATAGCTCCTACCTGCGGCCCGTTGCCGTGCGTCAGAACGACGTCATGACCCTGTTTTACGAGAGTGGCAATCTGGCCAGCAGTCTCATCGATGTTGCGAAGCTGCTGCTCGAGCGTGCCCTTCTGCTTGGCCTTGATGAGCGCATTCCCGCCCAGAGCTATCACGATTATCCTGATGACCATGGAACCAGCCGGAGCAATAACAGAACAGAGGCATATAAACATTAGGTTGGCCAGAACCGCCAGTATTAAATACGAACGCATTCAGAAAACAACGTCACTGGGTGGGTCACAAAAACAAAAAACTCTGAGGAGGGCGGGGTTGCCCTCCTTCGATTTCTATCTAAGCCATTTCAGCGGGACTCAGAAGGAACTCCGTGTCCTTGGACAGGTTCCGGCGCGATGCGGGAATCACGCCCTTCAGCACGCGCGTCACAACAGCACGCTCCTCCCGCCGGAGAAGGCTGCGGAACCTCTCAAGAAAGGCATTGAATGCCATAAAATCATCTTCTGACTGGAAGCGCTCCAGGAAAAAGTTGTCAAAGCCGCCGCTCACAGCAGCTCCGTAAACCAGCCGGTTAAAGTCCCTGCCCTGCTTCAAGTACTCCCTGGAAATGACGTGCGCCTCACGGAAGTCACCTGCGCTGCCGCGGGCCTGGACGAACCGCACTGCAAACAAACCATCCAGCGGCGCGGACACGAAAGAAGTGAAACAATCCACAAACGGCTTGGCGCGGCCCAGATAGTAATTGACAGACGCCACGCTGACACCCAGCTCCTTTGCCAAATCCGTCAAAGACATCCTGGAATCATTGTTCAGCAGGACAAGCAGCCGCTTCAAGCGCTCATCCAAACCGAAGAACCCGACCACGTCAGAGGACACTGGCAGGAAGCCCGCCCTCCGCACGAGCAAGCCATGCGCACTCCAATCCGAAATCATGTCATCCAAAGCGATACGAACCCTCGCCTCAACCTCGTGCTCGTAGTCCTTCGGCGATGCCACCACGCTCCACAAGAACAAGTCGAAGTCCCCATCAGTCAACGCAGCGAACTGCACAAAACCGCACTCCCCCAGAACGCGCTTCACACGCTCGACATCGACTGAAACACCTTGCCTGAACTTAACGCGCACAAAGAACTCCGAGAACCCGGCAGGACTCGGCGAGAAAATCAAGCAATGACGGAGACCGAACTCCCGCTCAAGAAAACGCATGTGATTGCACACAGTCTGCACGCTGCAGCCCACCTCCTGCGCAATGCCTACCATAGAACGCCGCGAGTTCCCACCAAGCGCAGCCAGCACGCCCAAATCAACGAAGTCCAGGAGCATGCGTCAACAGTGAAAAACAAGCTATTTAAACTTTATTGCACGATATAAACATTATTGAAAAACACGCAAACGAAACACTGCGATTTTACAATAAAACCTGTTAAAATATCAAAGAAACTCGCTGGGTTTTATGTTTGACTCAGCATAATACGTGTACCTTCCCAGTTGGGAATCGAGATGGGGGAGAGGAGACTTGACAGAACCGGCGGGCGTGCCAGAAAGCATGCCCGCCCCAGAAACATTAGTGACCGAATCGTCTTTCTCGCGATGCGTAATCCGCTACCGCTGCATCGAAGTCTTGTTTCGTGAACTCGGGCCACAGCTTCTCACTGAAGTACAGCTCAGAATAAGCACTCTGCCATGGCATGAAACCGGACAAGCGCTTTGTGCCGCCGGTCCGGATGATCAAGTCAGGCGACTCAGGCACGTACAAGCACCCAGCCAAGTTCTCTTCAGTCACTGGCAGGGCCTTGGCTTGCAAGGCCTTTATCGCATCAACAAGCTCGGCCTGGCCACCGTAACCGAGAGCCATGTTCAACACGAACCTTGAACAGTTACGCGTCTGCTCCTCCAAGCGCGCGCAAACATCCTGCACGCCCTGAGGCAGCATCCCTAACCTTCCTACAAACTTCAAGCGGATGCCGTTATCAACAAGCTCTTCAGAATCAAGCAACGAGCGGAACCTGTTCTCCACCAACCCAAGGAACACACCGAGCTCGGCGCGCGTCCGCTGCAGGTTCTCAGTGCTCAGAGTCCACACAGTGGCAGTCCTCACGCCGGAATCCGCACACCACTCCACAGCCTCACGCGTCTTGTCCATGCCGGCAGCGTAGGCCTTCGCAAAGCTGAGACCGTTCTTGAAGGCATACCTACGATTGCCGTCCGGTATAATGGCCAGAGAAGAAAGCATTCCCACCAACACTTTTTATAAATGCTTCTCATATAAATACGCGTATGGACCTTTCGGTCATAATCCCAACCCTCAACGAGGAGTCGTACATACGCCAGTGCATGGAATCCATCCGCAACCAAGACTACGACGGCAAGTACGAGGTCATAATCGGGGATGGCGTGAGCACTGACAGGACAGTAAGCATAGCAGAAGCCCTGGGCGCAAAAATCGTCGTGGAAAAGAAGCCCACCATCTCCGCAGGCAGGCAGAAGGCCTGCGAAAAAGCCAGAGGCAGGCTGATCCTCTCATCTGACGCGGACGTGAACGCGCCGAGCGACTGGCTCTCAACCATAGAGAACACGTTCACTGACGGAGTTGCCGGAGCCCATGGCAACACCATCCCGTACGACGGCAGCAGGATGGATTACCTGACATGCAAGTACCTGATGCCCCTGTACTCACAGGCAATGGTCCTGATGAACATCCCCTCACCCGCAGGCAGCAACCTCGCGTTCACGAGAAAAGACTTTGAAGCGTGCGGAGGATTCAACACAGACCTGGTGACAGGAGAAGACGTCGACCTCGTGAGAAGGCTTCGGGCGCACGGGAGATTCGTGTTCAACCCAAACGCAGTGGTGTACGTGAGCATGAGGCGCGTCAAGCAGTGGGGCAGGATGAAGTACCTCGCATACCACACCACGAACGCGATAAGAATGCACACCACGGGCACTTCGCACAACACTTACGAGCCGGTGAGATGAATGGACATTGAGGCGAAACTCGAAGAGATAAGAAAATCGGTCGGGAGAGGCGACCACCTAAACGCACTGTTTATAATAGAACAGATCAGTAAGCACCTGAAAAAGCTGGGACAGAAGAATGAAGACCTCGAATCCCTGCGTAAGTACGCATACCAAGTCGGCATACTAAACAAGATGAAAGAGGCAGGGGAAGCGCTGGAGCGGGGAGCTCACATAAAAGCCGACACGCAACTCGTCATAGCGAGTGAATACTCGCGGAAGGGAGGGGTGGAACTCCCAGCAGAGTACGAGACGCTCCGCACGAAAACGTCCCGGATGGGAATGGATAAAGAGCTGGAAAAAGCATGGAATGCGTCCCAAAAAGGCAACCACCCAGCGACCCTGCAAAGCCTGACGCTGGCAGAGAAGTACGCTGAGAGGGGCAACCTGGAAATCCCGGAGAGATTCAAAACACTCGGCGAGAGCTGCAGGGCAAAGGTAAGAAAAAAAAGACTGGTATTATGATCAAACAAAAGAGGTGAAAAAAACAATGAACGACGACATGATAGAACTGAGGCTG
The DNA here is from genome assembly GCA_016939415.1 of Candidatus Iainarchaeum sp. Classification (GTDB taxonomy): domain Archaea; phylum B1Sed10-29; class B1Sed10-29; order WALL01; family WALL01; genus JAFGGZ01. The sequence continues at coordinate 5,309 of JAFGGZ010000025.1, forward strand.
AGAGTGCTGGAACTGAGCTACAAGTACAACAAACCCATACCCGAAGTGCTGGACGAATTCATGCGCATCGGAATACAAGCACAGCCAAAGGACGACAAGAAGGCGAAGAAGAAATGAAGGTTGCGATCGGCATCCCGGTCATGGACAACATCCCCCTGGAATTCTTCCACTCCTACATGGACCTGGAAAAGCCTGAAGGGACTGTGTGCATAACCACAAAGCACAAGCCGCTCGACGAAGCGAGGAACAGGATAGCGAAAGCAGCACTGGACTCGGGATGCACGCACCTCTTCTTCATGGACTCAGACATGGTCTTCCCGCCGAACGCACTGAAAAAACTGCTGTCGCTGGACAAGCCAGTCGCAGGAGGACTGTACTTCCGCACAGTGCCACCATACAAACCTCTTCTGCTGCAGTACAAGGACGGCGGCTACAAGACCATGTACGAGTTCCCGGACAACGAAGTCGTCCCAGTGGACGCCACAGGCACGGGATGCCTGCTCATCAAGCGCGAAGTGCTCGAGAAGATGATGGAGCCATGGTTCAAGTTCACTGACGTGAGCGAAGACTTCCAATTCTGCCGCAACGCAAGACAATCAGGATTCGACATATTCGTTGACACCAGCGTGGCGTGCGGCCACCTGGGAAAGGTCACGATCA
>JAFGGZ010000026.1 GCA_016939415.1 Candidatus Iainarchaeum sp.
ATGGGCGTGCTGTTCATAGACGAGATATCAACGCTGTCGCCGAAGAGCCAGCAAGAACTGCTGACGGCAATGCAAGAAAAGAAGTACAGCATCACCGGACAAAGTGAGATGAGTTCCGGCGCCATGGTTCACACGCAGCCAGTGCCGTGCGACTTCGTGCTCGTCGCCGCAGGCAATCTCATGGACATGAAGAACATGCACCCAGCGCTTCGCTCCCGCATACGCGGCTACGGCTACGAAGTGTACCTGAACGACACCATGCCCGACACGCAGGAGAACCGCCGCAAACTTGTCCAGTTCATAGCCCAAGAAATCAAGAAAGACGGGAAGATCCCTCACTTCTCAAGAGGAGCTGTCGAAGCGATCATCCTCGAAGCAAGGAAGCGCGCGGGAAGCAAGAACAAGCTCACAGTCAAGCTCCGCGAGCTTGGCGGCCTCATACGCGCAGCAGGGGACATAGCCCACAATGAAGGGGCGAGGATTGTCGAGGCCGAGCACGTCGAGAAAGCGAAGCGCGTTGCCCGCACCATGGAGCAACAGCTCGCAGACAAGTACATAACCCAGAAAAAGGAATATGAAGTGTTCTCAATCAAAGGCTCGCGCGTGGGGAAAGTGAACGGCCTCGCCATAATGGGGGACGGCGGCATATTGCTGCCCATCGAAGCCAGCGTCGCACCAGCCGCCAGCAAGTCAGAAGGCAAGATAATCGCGACAGGAAAACTCGGGGAGATAGCGAAGGAAGCAGTGATAAACGTCAGCGCGATCATAAAGAAGTACCGCGGCACGGACATAACGAAACGCGACATACACGTGCAGTTCCTCCAGACCTACGAAGGCGTGGAAGGCGACTCTGCTTCAGTGAGCGTGGCTGCAGCCCTCATCTCAGCGCTGGAAGACATACCGCTGAAGCAGGAAGTCGCGATGACCGGATCGCTCTCAGTGCGCGGCGAAGTGCTGCCCGTCGGCGGAGTGACGCAGAAGGCAGAGGCAGCGATCGAAGCAGGCATAAGGATTATCATAATCCCAAAAGCGAACATCGGCGACATGCTGCTGTCCGAGGAAAAAGCGAGAACAGTAAAAGTAATCCCGGCAGCCGACCTGTACGATGTCCTGGATGCGTGCCTCGCAGACACAAAAAAGAAGAAGGCACTGCTCGCGAAGATAAGGCGAGTGGCCTAACCTATTACCACTGCGTCGCTGATCAGGACCACGCGGCCGAACCTCTCAGACATCGTTCCCTTCTCGCCGCCGGAGTACAGGAACGCTTTCTTCTTGTAGTCTATCTTCAGAACCCTGCCCAAGTCCTTCCCGTCAACATCCTTGACAGGCATGTCCTTCTGTATGCGTCGCATCACGTAGCGCGTAACATACAAGTAGCGTATGAACAGGTAACCGACGACGACCACGAGGAAACTCGTGCCGACAGCCACGAACAAGTCAGCGAAGAGCGGGCCCGTGCTCACGGCTCCTGACCAGAACAACACGAAGCGCGCAATTTGGTCCAAGAGCACGTACAGCGCCACCATGCTAACGCTGTACCTGGCGTACCTGCGGATCTTGTGGACTTCCTTCTTGTAGTACACGTCACCCATGCGGCCCGCCATGAAGAGCACTGACGCGACCATGAAGAGCCCGGCGAAGCCAGCGAGGAAAGACGCGAAGCTCACGAGAAGCTTGTGCGCGCCATCGATGACTACGTCCGCAGGAATGCCTTTCTCTATGAAGTAAATGTTGTCGACTCCTGACCAGAAACCCAGCAAAAGCACGAGAACAGCCGCTATGTACAGAGGGAAGGACGCGCGCTCTATGCTCGTCGACTTCTTGAATGACGTGAACGCTCTGGCGAGCGCGTCCTCAATGCCGAAACCCTTCATGATGAGGTAAACGCCGAGCAGGCCCAGCACGATGTTCACCGACACATTCTCAATGCCGAGAAGCTTTACCATGCCGTACAATGCCAGCACGATGCCCGGCAGACCGAACACGAGCCTGGCAAAGTGGGGATCGCGCAGCACTTCCTTGATTACATAGTAGCTCTTCTCCAGTTCCTTTGCCTGCTTCACAATGACGGTGCGCACGCCAGCGACCTTCACCCTGCTTTCGACGAGGGGGAGCACTTGCTGGTCGTCAGCGCCGTCACTCACGAGAATGACGTCAGTCACGCCCTCCTTCTTGAGGATGGCATCCAACTGTTCCGCGACGATCTTGTCTGCCTTCCACTCGCGCGAAAAGTGTCCGGTGAGCGTGGCCACTATTGCGTCCTCCTTCTCTTTCCTGAGCTCCTGGAACGCTTTCACAGCGGCAAAAATCGCGTTGACATCCGACTCTGTGGGATCTGCAAGGGCTAGGGCTTGGGCTGCCTCAAGATTCTCTTTCTCGCCTATGACCGGGCCGCTTATCTTTGCCTTCTTTCCCAGGTCATCGTCCCTGTCAACACAAAGCACAAGCACTTTACGGGCCATGATAGGTGTTTATATATTCTGGTTGGATTTAAATACATAGGTTGCTATGGCGCTCAACAAGCCGATAATCAAGAAGGAAAGCAAACCCCGCGGCAAGGAAGTCGGAGTATTCCTGATCATGATCGCCGCCGTCCTCCTACTGCTGGGGAGCATGTTCGCCCTCGGGTTCATAAACGAGATGGTGATGCTGTTCGGCGTACTCGCCATCCTCGCGTTCATCTACAAGTCATCCCCGCAACTCGTCATAGAGCTGGAGGAGTACGAACGCGCGGTGATACTAAGGTACGGCGCGTTCCACAAAGTCGCTGGACCCGGCTGGGTCTTTGTCCTACCCATGGTGGATGACCCTCGCGTCGTCGACCTGCGCGTGCAGACAGCGGACGTGGAGCCCCAGGAAGTGCTCACCAAGGACAATGTCACGCTCAAGATAGACGCAATAATATACTATAAGGTAGCGAACCCGAAAGCCGCAGTGCTGAACGTAGAAGACCCCACGGATGCGGTGCTCAGCTTCGTGCGCGCCCACCTGAGGGACGTGGTCGGCAAGATGGAACTCGAATCCGTCATATCCCAAATCAACATAATCAACGACCTCCTCAGGAAGAGCCTAGAAAAGATCACAGAAGACTGGGGCATAGAAGTCGTTAAAGTCGAGATACAGAGCATCGAACTGCCACCCGACGTGCTCAAGTCCATGCACAGGAGAAAAGAGGCAGAGCAGTGGCGCATGGCCCAAGAGGAGAGGGCGCGCGGCCAGGCAATCAGGATAGACGCAATAAGGCAGTCAGCAGGCAAGCTCACAGACCCCGCGTTGCAATACTTATACCTGCAAGCCCTGGAAAAAGTGGCTGAAGGCAGGAGCAGCAAGATAATATTCCCCATAGAGCTGACGCACCTCGCAGAGAGACTGTCGTCCCGCATGGGACCCAAAGTCGCGGAAAAAGTCAGCGAAGACCTGAGAGAGAAGTACGACGAGTTCGTGCTCGAGGAAACGCGGGAAGGCCGGCCCGTCGACACTCAGGAGATACTCAGCTCGCTCAGGAAAAAAGCCAGCTCAGTGAAAACCCACGCAAAACACAAGACATAGGCTAAGAAGCGACTACAACAAAAGTGAAGCCCTTGCAGATACTCGAACCGTAGTCGCACCCCATGGCGACGTAAGCCTTGGAGGATATATCATTCAGCACGCCCCCAGTGAACACCTTTGAAGCGCACGCAGAATCGCTCGTCTGTATGTCATACGTCACGTGCGGTGAGTACGTGCGGCAACGCGCTGCAGAGCCCTGCACGCACTCGCGCTGCATCACTATCCTAGAGAGGAACAACTGGCCGCACTCCGGGAAATCAAGGACTGCCTCGTGGATGCGCTGGTCTGCCTGGGAACGTACAGTCGCTTCAGCGGAAGTAAGGAATCCCTGCGTGGAGTAAAGCCTGAAAGACAGCACTGCGACGGACATGACGATGACGACGATGGCCATGAACTCGAAGCTCGTCTGCGCCCTACGCATAACAAACTTCTCCCACAGACGTCTCGCCGGCAGTCGGCCTCTGCGCAGAACAATCCTTGGACACCGTGACTACGTACTCTCGGGACGCGCCGCCAACGTACTGATCGCAGCCGCCATCAAGGCGCACGAACGAAGGATAGTCCAGCTGCCTCAGCTCGTGCGGCGTTCCATCCTGATCAGAATAATTCCCCCACACCGCGTCCTTGCCCCACCGAAGGTTCGCTGCGGCCAGGGGATTATCATCGACAGCCACGCGCACCTTTTTGTAAGAGCCGCAGCCCATCAACGCAACCTCTTCCGCAGTCGACACGACGCGCTGCGCAGAAGAACCCATGCTAACCGCCACGCCCATGTCCGCAACCCAGTCAGTAACCTCGTTGATCATCGGGATGCTGATCGTGGCAAGAATAGTGAGCATGATGACGACTATCAGGATGAATTCAACAGTAGCCTGACCCCGAGCCATAGCAAGTCACCGAACAAGAAAGACGCCGCAGCGCCTAATAAAACTATTGGTACCAGCGGCACTGACTCCTTCAACCACACATGCTTAATGCCATGCCTCTTGAGGGCAGCGATGTCCTTCAGCTCCAAACCGTTCGCATTCAACGAGGAAACCAGCACGCCCTTCGGCTCCCGGAACGCGTTCCACAATGACGGCTCCATGTGCTTGACTGAACCACCATCAGCGTAGTACGTGTACGCAGGGATGTCGCCTTCCTCCAGGTCGCTCACGCGCTTCTTCGCGCGGAGCGCGTGCTTCCTGCCGAACGTCATCGCATCAAAGAACCCGGAGACGGCGAGCATGGAAGCGAGCGAGTAGAAAACGAGAGACGCGCCGCCATCAAGCGCAGCCCACAAAGACAACAGGAACGGAATGCCGTACTTCAGGGGCGCAGGCAAGAACGCGGTGAGGAGCACGGGCAGGACGACCAAGTAGTTCGACGCTCCTAACCAACCCAAGAGGTGCGCGAAGCCCGCGACAGCAAGCCCGAGGAAAACGGTTTTTTTGGCAGTGAGTTTCATGAGCTCCACCGCCTTGCTCTTCAAATCCCTCTGGGTGAACACCTTGTAAAACACGTACGCCATCACGAACGGGAAGGACAGGAGCACAGAGTTCACGATGATGAGGAAGGGGAATAGAGGATAAGCGCTGTAAAACGCCGGGACCGAACCGTACGGCGCTGGAACGAGGAACCCGAGAGCAGTGAACAGCTTGACATCGCCGCCAGCCCAAGCACCCAGCTTGAACAAGACCATGCCCGCGATGAACGCGATGACGCCGCCAGCCAACGAAGAGTAGAGCATGTGCGGGTCGCTGCTGAGGAAGGAGTCTGCAGTGTGGAGGGCGATGCCAGACACGATCATCGAGTAGTTCAGCCAGTTCGGGATGACCCTGCCCCTCAAGTCAGTGTACGATGCGAGAGCCAAGCCCACCAGTGCTGCGCCTGCGTACATCATGGCAAGCGCCTCAGCACGGCACTGGCTCGGCGACGATCTTGCTTAGGACGAAGGCGCGGTACGTGCAGATCTTGTTCTTGGCCTGATTCTGTATCGCGAGGATGTCCTGGACAAGCAAGGCAGTCACTGCTGCCAATCCTATGACGAACGCAGTCAGGTACAAGTACTCAAGCGATGCTTGCGCGCGTTCTCCGAGCATGACACAACATAGGCACTGGATGTATAAAAGCGTTTGCCGGCTCACACAGGCTTGGGTTCAGGAGGATTTTCGCAGAACAGGACCTGGCCGATCCCCCCCAAGTTTATGTCGTTCCTGACCTTTATCACAACAGAATGATTGCCAGCAGAGAGATTGAGGGGGACAACCATTCGTTCCCACGGATCCAAGTGCGTGGAGATAAGCCGGCCGTCCACATACACCCAACCGGAATCATCGAAGTAGCTGATCGAGAGGAAGCGCGTCGGGAACCTGGAAACGAAGAAAGCCGAGTAATTCCTGAGAGAGTACTCCGGCTGGTCAAAGACAGGGAGCTCTACCGCTGCGCCCTCACTGAGAAACGAACCAACTTCCACGCAATCCGATGGAATGGAGATCATGATGAACTGGGATGGGAACGGCATCGCATCAGGAATGGAAAGCACTCCCGGCACCACTGCCAAAAAGATAAGCACTGCCCCGAAAAAAGTTTTGAAACGACCTGCAGAGACGAGCCTGACTCCAGAATGCGACGCGAGAACGCATAGGAAGGGGAGGAGCACGAAAAAGTACCTGACACTGAAGAACGAAGTGAGGAGGGGTATAGTAATCGCTCCTAAGACCACGTACAGGCCAGAGAAGCACAGGAGATCGCGGCCATAAGAACGCTTGGAAAACAGGATGCCTGCCACACCAAGCAACAGGAGAGGGATGGGAAACAGCTGCGGGACGAAGGATAGTTCGTGGAAGAGGTTGTCCGCACCAACGAGACGAGCCTTAGATAAGATGAAGGCCAGCCCGCCGAAAACCAGGTAAGGAAGGAAGGCCAGCGAAGCGATTGCGAAACCGCTTGCGAAACGCGCCAGCTTCTGCCTTACAAGGAGGAACGCGACAAACGCGCCCGCCAGAAGGATGCCCGACAAGCGGGCGTTCAGAGCCAACCCCAGAGCGATGCCCCACCAAGCGAAGCCATGGGGTCCGCTGCGCCGAAACGCCCTGAAGAACAGGATCGCGCTCACCAAAGCCAAGAAGACGAAAAGCGCTTCTGTGTAAACCAAAGAGCCAAGACGGAGAGAGAGCCTGGAAAAAAAGAAGAGTGCGCAAGCGAGGAACGCCTCCCGCCTACCCATGTTCTCATGGCAGAGCACGAAAAGGGCGACAACAGCAGACGACATCAGGACTGCGGAGAAAAGCCTTCCGGCAACGCGCGAAGGAAAGATAGATAGCAGTGCAACGAACAGCGGGGGTTGGGCTTGGCTGAGCAAGGGAGCGTGGCCCTCACTGATGCTAGCAGCCTCGCTCACATAGAATGACTCGTCGTTGAAGAGCGCTTCAGGAGAATTCACCACGACAAGGCACAGGATGGAAAAGCAGAAGGAGAATAACAACACACACTCCCATCGCGGGCTACTCAAAACGCCGGTGACGGATTCCATCAATACCAATTTGGAAGACGACGTATAAATGATAGCCCGGCAATCAGCGTTTTATACCCAGCGCACTCAAGACAACCACCAATGAGAAGACTGCTCGAAGAAAACAAGGAGGCGGTGACTGCAGTAACGCTATCGTGGATAGTCACCATAACCCGCCTCATCTACCCATTCTCAGTGAGCAAGACAATGATGTCTTGGGACATGGCCGGGCACTACTTCTCGGCTTGGTTCATCCAGAACCACTTATTCCCAGACTTCCTAGGATGGAACCCCTTCCACCTGGCCGGCATGCCCCAAGGATACTTTTACCCGCCCTTGTTCCACTGGCTGGTTGCTGCGCTCGCCCAGCTGACAGGACTGGATGCCGCATTCAAGATTATCGTGTCAGCCTCACTGCTGGCGCTCCCACCATCCGCTTATATCTGCTGCAGGTCGCTCGGGTTGGGAAAAAAGAAATCGGGCATAGCGACATTGCTTCTTCTCCTCGTCTTCTCTTCTAGCGCTATAAACCACATGGGCGGGGACTTCCACTCCCTCTTCAGCGTGGGACTGGTCACCGCCTCGTTCGCACTGCCCATACTACTGGCGTACATAGCCAGCATCCGGAGACTCATGGAAAAAGGAGCGTGGGGACTACCGAGCATACTACTCGCGACAATCGCCTTGAGCCACACAATCACGTTCGCAGTCGCTCTCATAGTACTATTGGCTTCGCTCATCGCCAACCACCATCGTGTCCATCCCATAAAAATCGCGAAACACTTGGGGGCGGCCGCAGGATTGTCCGCAGCATGGGCCGTTCCCGCCATCATGTACTCCGAAGAAGCATTCATCCACACAGTGCGCGGGGAAGTGGAGATGAGCTTTGCCCTGCTCGTGCTTGCGGCCGGGGCCATCACGTCATTGAAGGACAGGAAGTGCTGGTGGCCCACAATCACCACAGCAGCGATAATAGTGTTCATGGTCGTCGGGAGCAGCATCATGCCATTCCACTACTACCGCCTCGGCGCAGTACTCGCGTTCCTCATCATAGTCCTGCTCATGAGAACAGCGAAACTGCTCATGGAAAGCGCGGGAGTGAGAATCGGTTGGAACGCATTCCTCGTCGCGTCACTGGCCGTAGCAGCCGCATCGCTCGCCCTGGCGGGGGACGTCCACCCGTACAATGACTGGCCAACGCCAGCAATCACAGAGCTTGACGGCAGGATCCTCGAAGCGAGTTACGCAGGGGAACACTACGCTAAGCATGTGCTGCCCATAGCATCCGGAGCGGCAATGCTATCCGGGTTATTCGTCGAGTCCTCGAGAACCACGCCATTCATCTATCTCATGCAAAAAGAACTCGACATCAACGCGTTCATGTGGGGAGGGTATATACCTCATATGTTCACTGCCGAGTACGCCCGCAAACTGCCGAGACAAATGGATGTGATGGGCGCGAACTACGTGCTGACAAAGGATGCTGCCGGAGTAGCGGAGCTGTTCAACGAGACGGAAGTGATTGCGGAGATCAGCGCGCCACCCCAGAACAAGACGCTCATCAAGATAGGAGACAGCAGCCTTGCGGAAGTGCTGGACTACTCACCAGAGCGCCTGCCACGCCACGGGACATGGGAAGACGACAGCTACTATTGGTTCGTCAAAGACCTGCAAAGGGTATACACCGAAGACGATTTCCCGAAAACGTATGAAGGCGGGGGGAACATAAGCCTCGTCAAAGAAGGGATCGGAGAATACGTGTTCTCAGTAGACGCACAAGAACCCGCGCCGGTGTTCATAAAAATATCTTACTTCCCCGTCTGGGAAGCGTACTGCAACGGCGAGAAGACCAGGATATACCGGGCCACACCAAACTTCATGCTCACTGCCTGCGCAGGAGAGCTGAGACTCGAATTCCAGAGAGGACTGTGGAGCAACATAGGACTAGCCGCAACAGTTTTCACCGCGCTCTTGCTGGCATACGCAAGAATGACGAGAAGTCAACTGCCGTAAGCCGCGCTCCCAGCATCGTATACGGCAGCCGTGCCATCGCCGTAGACATCAACGATGACGCTCCTATCGCGCCCGATAGAAAAAGTGGCGACCAGGTCCTTGTCAACGCTCCGGCGGGACGCAATCTCGCTGACAGGATCCCCAAGATACTTGATGATCCGAATCTGGGAACGGGCGTCAGCAGCATCCACTGCAAGAGAGGAGTAGCCCTCAAGCTCAATGCCTTCAACACTGGCACGGTACTTATCCTCTGAAACACCGGCCGCTGCCTGGGCGGGAGCGAGCATCTGGTTCGCCACGACCACAACCACAACAGCGATTGCAAGCACAGCAGCCAAGATAAGCAAATACTCCAAACTTCCC
>JAFGGZ010000027.1 GCA_016939415.1 Candidatus Iainarchaeum sp.
AGTGCTAGAAAGTCTCAACACCGACGTGACTGCGAACAGACACCATCTCAACGCTGCGCAGAGTGTCCCGCGCGACCTCAGCCAGCTTCTCCAGCTTCTTCTGAGGAGGCGGTGAGTACTCGGACCACACTGGATCCACTGCGCCGTACTGGGGGTCGAAGCCCTGCACCACGAACGCGCTGCACCAACCCACGTCCTTAGCCACGCTGCGGACAAACTCCTCCTTGTCGTTCACCCCAGTCACGACAGGGTAAACGACCTCGAAAAAGCCGTTGAACGACTCCAAGTGCGCGATATCCAAAGACTCGCGCACCTTCTGCAGCGCTTCCAGGCCTTGCCCGGCGTCGATCTTCTGCAGTATGTCCGGCCTGTCAAGCGGAGACTTTATGTCGAGGACGAGGTAGTCAACGAGATTCTCTGTCACCAAGTTGCCGACACAGCCGGGGAACGTACCGTTCGTATGCACCTTGATGATGCACTTGACTTGCCGCAGTATGCGGCACAGCCCCTCCAACTCGCGGTGCTGCATGCACGGCTCACCGCCAGTGATGACCACTGCCTCGGGCTTTGTCTGCGCGACAGCCATCGCAAGCTCCTGCACATTCAACTTCTTGCCCTTGCCCGCAGCCAAGTACCTGCCGGCGTAACAGTACTTGCACTTGAAGTTGCAGCCCTGAAGATAGACAACAGTGCCCTTCTTACCCATCACGTCCGCTGCATTGGGAACGATGCCGCCAACCTCTATGTACATAATACCACCGCCCAGAGAAACGGAGACGACACATAAAAAACAGGATGTTCGGCGCAAACCATTTATAATCCTCCTGCATCGTAACAACGCATGATCGACTACGGCCTGCTCTCGGATATGGGACTCATAGTGTCAATGGCCACCCTGCTCGCATTCGCCACAAAGTACCTGAAGCAGCCACCGATACTCGCGTACATGGTAGCGGGCATAGTCATGGGACCCCTCGGGCTCAGCATAATCACGCAACGCGCCGAAACCATGGCGCTCTCAGAGCTCGGCATCGCATTCCTCCTCTTCGGCGCGGCGATAGACATAAACCTCAACAAGCTCCGCGGCGTGGGGATAGTATCATTCGTGTCCTGCCTGCTGCAAGTCGCACTGACCTTCGCGTTCTCCTTCATCGCCTCGGTGTTCCTCGGACTCAACGGCATCGAGAGCGTATACGTCGGCGTCATACTCTCGTTCAGCAGCACCATGGTCATCATTAAGATGCTGTCAGACGAAAAACACCTGGACACGCTGCACGGCCGGCTGCTCATAGGAGTGCTCGTGCTACAGGACCTGCTCATCATAACAATAATGCCTGTCCTGAGGATGCTGGGAACGCCGCTGCAACTCGAAAGCGTCGCCATAACGCTGTTCAACGGCGTGGGACTGTTCTGCCTCGCCGTCGTCGTAAACAAGTTCGTAGCCCCCCACATCCTGAGGTACGTGTCAAAGAGCCAGGAACTCCTCTTCCTCACATCAATCACCGCGTGCTTCGCCTTCATGGGGCTCGTACAGATGCTCGGCTTCAGTCTCGCAATCGGCGCCTTCGTAGCGGGCATCGCGCTGTCAACGCCGCTGTACGGACCGGAAATCAGCGGCAGGGTCCGGCCCCTCCGCGACTTCTTCGCCACAATATTCTTCGTGACACTCGGGCTGCAGATCACAGCGCCGCTGGGACTCACGGAAATCGGGTTGGGACTCGCGCTGACCGGCATCGCAATCATCGTGAAACCAGTAATCACGATGGCCATCTACCTCCTCCTCGGGTACGGCGGGCGCGTGTCGCTCACAGTCGGCCTCCTGCTCGGTCAAATCAGCGAGTTCTCGTTCATCGTCGCATCAACCGGCCTCATACTCAACCACGTCTCCAACAGGCTGTTCAGCGTGATCACCCTCGCTATACTGCTGTCGATACTCCTCACACCGTACGCATTCAAGAGCACGCACCCGCTATTCGAACTCATAAAGATACTGATAAACAAGCTGCACGTGGGCCACATCCACTTCTTCCACCGCAGGACGCCGGAGAAGACCCTCTCCAAAAAAATGCGCGGCCACGTCGTCATTGTCGGCTTCGACAGGATGGGCCAGCAGCTCAACGAAGCAGTGAAGGATCCCCTCATCGTGGATTACAACCCAGAAATTATTGACCAGTGCACGGAAAAAGGCCTCCAATGCATATACGGCGATGCCGAGAACGAGCACGTGCTGGAGAACATGGAACTCAAGTACGCGAAGATGATCGTGTCCACGATACCGGACCCAGAAGCAGTGGAAACACTGATACTGCGCAGCAGGAAAGAAAACCCTCACATAATCCTCATCGTGAGAGCGTCAACACTGGACGAAGCCCAACTTTACTACAAGCTGGGAGCCGACCTCGTCATCCTCCCAGAGTTCATTGCCGGACACAAGACTGCGGAAATAATCCAGGAAGTGAGCTTCAAGAAAAACAAGCTCACGGAAATGCGGCAGAAGCACATGGAACTGCTGGAGCATGCGATCGTAGACCGCATGGGGCGAAGGATCAGGTCTTAGACATCGCTGACGAAACAACCGAACTCCGTGACCTGCACAAGCACGCCGCCAGCCACAACGCACTCAACTTCAGGGCCTTTCACAGAACCCGCCTCGCAGACAGCCAGCCTGTCACGGAAGACCACGCTCTTGCCAATCAACTGCGCGGCAGAGGATTCGCCGGCGTACTCCAACACCTCCACGCCCTGCCGATTGCACTCGACCAACTCAGCTGGGACTGACGACGAGCTGAACAAGAACGCCAGCACTGCCACGAGCGAGAACATTGCCAGGAAAGCACCCAACGCAACAACTAACGGATTCATAAAAACACGGACGATACCTCAGTCATAGAGCACTACCTTATCAACGGAAAACTCCTTACCGCGGAGGACGCGCACATCAGCACCGCACTTCCCGCACGCGAACGCCGGCGAGGAAAAGTCAGCGGTGGAAATGTGCCCGCAAGAAACGCACTCGAACTCCGGGGAAACTGGATCAATCCGGACATCGCACCCCTCAGCCGCAGTGCCAACACTCAAAAGGCGGATAGCGAAGCGCAGCTGCTCCTCAGAAATGAAAGTCAGCTCGCCGATGCGCAGATGCACATCACTCACCTTTCGATTGCCAGCAGCCTCCAACATCGCAGAAACCACTCCTTGAGCCAAAGAAAACTCGTGCATAATCACAACCCCAACGCTCCGGAAAGGGCTTGCAAGCCCTCACCGGTTCTCGCACTCGTCCGGATCAGCGCACTGCTCTTCAAAGAAGCGTAATCCTTCTCAAGCACGGAAACATCAACTCCCATCACTCCAGCCAAGTCCACCTTGTTCACCACAGCAACGTCACTCAAGCCGAAGAGCACAGGATGCTTGCGGATCATGTCATCACCCTCAGTCACGCTGACAACGACCGCCCGCTTGTGGCACCCCAACTCGAAGTCAGCCGGACACACGAGGTTACCGACGTTCTCGACGAACAGCACACCAACGCCTTCCAGATCCAAGCTCTCCAACGCATGCCCGACCAAGTGCGCGTCAAGGTGGCACTCCTTGCCCGTATTCACGCTCACAGCCTCGACACCCGCTTTCCTGAGCCGCTTGGCATCGTCGTCTCCAGAAACATCGCCGCAGATGGCAGCGCACCTCCTGTCTTTGGACAGCGCTTCGATGAGAGCAGTCTTGCCAGAGCCAATGCCGCCCATAAACTCCACGCCGCGCACAGAATGCGCGTCGAGCAAAGCCCTGTTCTCAAGAGCGAGCTCACGGTTCCTGGAAAACAAGTCCACTCCCACATCCGCTGCAAGATGGAACAGCATGATGGGTTTAGAACAACGAGGAATAAAAAGCATTATGCAGACAATGAATGCATGCGCGTGCTGATGGGTGTGGGAAACGAGTTCCGCCGGGACGACGCGGCGGGCTTAGAAGCGGCACGCAGGATAAAAGGGTGGCACTGCATCGAGTGCGGGAAAGTGCCGGAAAACTTCGCTGCCCCGGTGAAGCGCATGAACCCAGAACTCGTCGTCATCGTGGATGCCGCGTTCATGGGCCTCAAACCCGGCGAGTTCAGGAGAATACCCAAAGAGATCATAGACCAAACTGCTTCCACAACCCACTCGCTTCCGCTGTCGTTCCTGGTCAAAGACCTAGAACAACAAGTGGGAAGAGTAATCGTAATCGGCATACAACCGAAAGAGATCACAGACAGCGAGGGACTGAGCCCGGAAGTGGGCAGAGGAGTGGACGCACTCGCACTACTTCTGCGCAGCGGACGACTCCCCGAACTCCTTGCCCTTCAGCACTAAGCGCTTCGAGTACTTGTCGGTGTCAGCGAGGAGGAACTCATCGCTCATGCGGTAAGCGCTCACAGGGCATATGTCATTGCACTGCGAGCAGAACGTGCACCGCGAGACAAAGTGCCGCACCTTCTTCCTGCCATCCTTTTCTGCGTACAACTCCAGCGCGGAAGCAGGACAGACCTTCACGCACAAGCCGCACCCGATGCACTTGTCGTAATCATACACGAGCCGTCCCCTGAAGCCGGGAGGAGTGGGCACGGGAGGGTTCATCCTCCCCTTCGCAAGGAAGCGCTTCACAGAAGCCGGCGCGTACTTCGCGGGGAACAGGTTCGTCACGGGCTTGAGGAACAGCTGGTGCACCAACTCAAAAAAAGCAGGCGAAACCACTCACAACACCCCCGCGTCAATGATGATGAGCGCGAGCCCGGTCAACGCCGCAGCAGAGAGCGGCGCCCAATAAAGCCGGGAAGCCTGGTCGATTCGCAGCCTCGCAGCCGTCGCCCGGACGACGGTGACAGACGCAAACAGCACGGCAAAGACTTTCAGGCCAAAGAACGCGAACTCGACCAACGGGTCGTGCGGCACGCGCAAAAGGAATGACAGCGTTTGCGGCAGGAACAGCGTCACCACAAGCGAAGCCACAGCCACGGACTTCGCGGCGTCAGACAGCAAGAGCATGGCCAGGTTCCTGCCTGAGTACTCGACAGAAAGCCCGCCGGCAAGCTCTGTTTCGGCTTCGGCAGCATCGAACGGTACCTTCGACAGCTCTGCGGGAACCACGAGCAACACGACCAGCAGAAGCATCAAGAGCCCTACCGCTCCCACCGGACCGACAAGCGACCATATGGGATGGGTAACATAAGTCATTGCAGAGAACACGGGCACGCCTGGGAGAGCCTGTGCCGCCTTCCACGCAAAAGCAACCACCACCGCGGATAGCGGGAGCTCGTAGCTCATCAGCATGACCATCTCGCGCTGCGCTCCGAGGGATGAGAACAACGACCCGGCAGCGAACCCGCCGGCAAGCACTGCGATGGATGGCACCATGAGCAGGTAAAGCACGAGAATCAAGTCCCCATGGCCTGAAAGCAGGGGCTGGAAACCCCACACCGGCAGGTAGAAAACGATGACCACCGAAGCCACCAACGCAACGAGGGGCGCGGCATTGAAAATCCAGGCGACAGCATCTTCAGGGACGACGCACTGCTTGAGCATGAGCTTCCTCAAGTCGCGGAAAGGCTGGACAAGCGGCGGCCCGACCCGCGCCTGCATGCGCGCGACGAGCCTGCGGTCGACAGACTTGAAGAGCAGGCCAACGACTACAGCTGCCACGCACCACAGTACGAGGTACGCGAATGAAGCGACAAAGTTCTCGATCACTTAACCGCCTCCGCGAAGAATTCCTTGCCCACGACCTCGCTCCGGCCATTCCGCGTGATCGTGACGCGGTCAGTGCAAGCAATGCAAGGATCGATCGCTGCGAAGATTATCGGCACGTCTGCAATGCTCTCGCCGACCAGCATGGGCTTCCACGACAACAGGTTGGAGTAAGTCGGGGCTTTCACCTTCCACGTCTTCACAGCATCATCCTTGTCCATGCGCACATAGTGGAACACCTCACCGCGCGGCGCCTCGTGCCTCCCAACGCCCTCACCCTGCACGTTCTTGAGCTGGAACAGGAGCTTGTTCAGGTTAGGTTCGGCCATACACCCTCCTGCCGGCAAGGCACCCAAGCACTGCTCTACAATATCGATGGACTGGGCGACTTCCTTCACGCGCACGACAAAGCGGTCGTAGCAGTCGCCGTTCTTCCCGAGGATCGAGCGCACGCCCAAATCACCGTAAGCTGCGTAGGAGTGATCCTGGCGCACGTCCCTGTCAAGCCCTGATGCCCGGGCAGTCGGGCCGACAGCGCAGAGCTCCAGCGCCTCCTTCTTAGTGAGCACGCCAACGCCCTTGGTGCGGGCCTTGATCGTCGGGTCGTCCAAGAGAACGGCTTCAAGCTTCTGCTGAGCCTC
>JAFGGZ010000028.1 GCA_016939415.1 Candidatus Iainarchaeum sp.
CGCGGGCGAGACGCACATATTTGTGGTGGACCCGGGGGGTACGCCGGACACCTGCGGGCTAGTAGATTTGAGGCCTTATGGTGTGCTGGGCGCTTACGATGAGGAAGAGGACGCAGGAAGAGTAGACCCAGCATGGGTGTCGTTCAACCCAGAGGGGACGAGGATAGCGTTCACTGCGCGTGTGTGGGGCATCGAGATGGGCGGAGCCCACGAGATAGACCACGCGGTCGCGGTCATGGATATTGACGGTAGGAACTTATCAGTGATTGAGAGGGGCGTTGAGCCCACCCATCTTGGGTTCGATACCAGGCACTTCGTGCACTACGCGAAGAATGGCTACCTCACGCACTCCGCGGCCGAGACGCCATTAGAAGAACACATGAGGCTGGGAGGCCAGAGCCACATAGCAGTCTCTGATGATGGTATAGTCACTGGGACTACTGTGGGAGGCAAGATATTTGTGGGTGGCAGGACCCTGGATTTCGAGCCGTGGCTGGACGTGAAGGTATCGAGCGACGGCCAGAGGGTGCTGGCGACGGATTGGAACGATGGATTGTACACTTTTAACACTGAGACCGAAGAGAAGAAGGAAGTTTCTCCCCCGCTCGGCGGTGACAAGAATTATTGGGTGTTTGATATGGGCAGCACGGGTGGGCCAATCGTGTACTACGTTGGCGAGACAGGCGGGCTGGTGCACATGCTAAGGTTCGATGAGCCTTAGGGAGCGTTCGGGAGAAGCTGGAGGACAGCGGACCATAGCCTTCCTGCTGATGCACCAGCTGCGCTGCTGATCTGTGGAAAAAGCATGTTTGGAAGCATTCCCCTCATCTATTGTTGGGGCGTTACGTGTTGAAGCATCCCCCCCGCTACAAAACAGCGAGCGTTAGCGAGCACGTGCTTGCTTGCAGAGCAAGCAACGCTATATTTCCCCAGGCTTTTTCCGCTCTAAACGCGGAAAAAGGCTGTTGGGCAGCGGGTCATAGTCTGCCTTCTGTTTGGGTGGCATTCGACTAAGCCCCTACACGCTGGGTTGCACCGTTCAAGTCCCGCGAGCCGTTTCACCCGCTTCGGAAGCGCACTCCGGCCGAAGCCTTCATCGCTTGCCGCGCCTCCAGCGGTATCGTTTCTGCTCCCGCGTTGCGCCTCACGGCGGCATTCGGACACTCCGCTACTAAGCGAAGCCGGTGGGCAGAACTTCCTCAAGGATTACTCCCCGTGGCCACCGTCCCGCTGCCCTACGACGCCTTGCAGTGCAAAGCGCCGCAACACACCTTCTGCAAACACAAGTATTTAAACATTATTACAAAGACGCATGTTTTTTAACAGACAACGACGTCTTACTACAGCATGCCGTACCGCGTCGTGTACATCATAAAGCAGCAGTTCAACCTCAACAAAGTCTTTTTTCCCGGCGTCGTGTTCCACGAACTCGCGCACTTCCTCGCCGCAGTGCTTTTGGGCGCGCGGGTTTCGAGCGCTAGGTTCTACGACCCGAAGCGCGCCGAAGTCGTGCACGAAGAGCTTCCTGGCATCCGCGGTTACTTGATCAGTTCAGCGCCGTTCTACTTCGGCACGCTCTTGGCCTTCATCTTCATCCGCATGGCGCAGTACGGCGCGAGAATGCTCTCACTAGGAGATGCTGCGGCGCTGGTACAGATCATCCTCTTGTACTACTTAGGCATGAGCGCGGCAGTGCACTGCTTCCCATCATCAACAGACGCCGGCAACGCGATCCGGACGCTCACGTCCTTCTACGCGAGGAAGCTCTCGTTCGCTGACGGCCTCCTCTCCGGGATCGCGTGGTGGATCACGGCCCCCCTCATCCTCGCTCCACTGTACGCAGGTGTCATGATCATGATGTTCTTCTCGGCAGTGCGCGGTCTGGGATTGGCGTGGTTCGTGGTGCTGTTCTTTGCGAGCGCCGCCCTCCTTTAAATTCTTGATTCGTCATAACTGACAGCATGGCGTGGACAAAACCCCAGTTACCGCTCCCGCGCAGTGTAGGAGACCGTAACGCAGATGTAGACATGCGGAAGGTTGTCCAGCAGAGAAAGCGGTTCCTGGCTGAAAACGCCCGCGCCTGCCAGTCCCGCAGCCTGAAAGTCAAGATGACAGGCGCAACGAACCTGCTTAGGCTCGAGAGCGCCATAAAAGAAGACCTGGATGCACATAGACAGAGGCCGTTCTTCACAGAAGAAGAAGCGCGCACCCACGAGAACATGCTCCAGCAAGCGACCCGCATAATAGACAGCGACCTGGATTTCTCTGAACTGCGCGAGGAATTCAGGAGATTATGGGGCGCCTCGGCAACCCGCATGCCCCCGGCTTTATAAGCGAGGCGCGAGTAAGCTTTTTTGGGCGTGTGCGCCAGCAGCGGAAAGTCGCTTTTATCCCTTCACCCTTTGCGCATTGGCTGCGGTTACACGTCCGTACGAGGTGTCTTGACAGTCTAGTGCTTGAAACCCTTCATGATCAAGTACGTTGAACCCAGCATGAATGCGTACACGTACGGCAGGACCATGCCCAGCCCCTCAAGGCTGAACATCTCTTGCGGCACGAGGAACGTGACGAGGGTCACTACTACCGTGAACAAGAGCCCGGTTATGACAAGGGTCTTCGCGATCAAGTCGTGTTCGTTTGCCATGAGCAAAATACGATGCGATGGTTTAAGAACGTTTCCGCTTCTTCACGTAATCCTTCGGCAGGTCAATGCCACCGGCATCCAAGTGCTTTCCATACGCTTTTTGCACGAGCGAGATGAGTTCGCTCAGGATCCTCTTTCTCTGTTCGCTTGAGAGCGAGTCGAAGCCCTCCAGGCACGCGAGCTTCGCTGCGAGGCCTTTGAATCGCTTCGGATCCAGGGCTTCTAGTAGGAGGGCGTTGGGTTTCATCACTATCACAAAGTCCGCAGTCGGGCCGGCGATCAGTCCCTTTGTGTGATGCTCCAGCGTCGTCAGCGACCCGAGAATCGTTTGGTACGCCCCAAGCAATTCTATGTCGAGTTCGGTCATATGCGATCACCGTATACCTTTGAGAACAACCGCTCTCTCGTCATGGCAATGACCCTCTTCATGTCCGGGGTCCTGAGGCGCTCCTGAAGGTCATTGAGCGTCATGGCCAGTTTCCTCAGTTCGAGAATGCGATCGGCCTCTTCTAGAGCCCCTTCTGTGGTCGGCGCAGGGAAAACGCTTTGCGGGATGTTATCAATCCTTCCCAGAACCTCTTGCCGGTTTCTGGGGTCGCGGATCGTTAGGATGACTTCAGAAAGATCTTTAACATCTTCTAAGCGGTTTTGCGCCTCACCCAAGCCTGCTGAAGCGATGGGGTTATGCGCTTTCTTGACTTTTTCCAGTGCAGGCAGCGCCCGCGGATCACCTATCCCCTTAAGAGCGTCCACTGCATTTGCAACCAGCCACGGCGGCTGGTCAGGAGCGAGCTGCTTGATGAGCGCGTCCACAGCCTGCGGATCAGGGTTCTCGATAATGCCTTTCACAGCCAAGTCCTTGATCTTGTAGGAGTACTCGTTCTTTTCGTTGCCCAGCACGCTGATGAATAGCGGCACGCTGCCCTTCCCGCCGATGTGCCTGAGCATTCTCACGCACCTCTCCCGCACTCCGCCGAGCGGGTGATCCAGCCCATCCGAGAGCAGGTCGAACACGTCTTTGTGCTGCTCTTCAGGAATCTCTTCAATAGCTCCCTTCGCTTCGATAAACGTCCCGTTTATCCTCGTCCTGAGGTCTTCCTTCTTGACAGGATCAATCAACGGTCTTTTTTGCATCACAGGTTTTGGCATTATACAACCTCTGCATCAATTTGGTTGCAATGGCTTATTAGGATTTCGGTGCAAGCGATTCCAAGTACTCGCTTTTCTTCGCGAACCCGGCTCTCCGGGCCAAACGCTCCAACGCCTTGTCAGCCCGCGACCCGTACTGCGCAGCGCGCTTCTTGCGCCACGCAGCGCAATGTGGTACACCTAACTGTTCGGCAGCGACGCGCAGCACGTACTTCTTGAACCCGTCACGGATCTTCTCATCGCCGGGAATGGAGAGCGCGTACTCAACGAGTGCAGGGTCGAGGAAAGGCGTGCGCAGCACAACACCCACGTGTTCTGCGAGAGCCCTATCCCGTTTCAAGTCACGCTCCTCCATGCTCTCCAGGCCCTGCCTGCACGCCTCGTTCACGTCTCTGGCCTGCGCATGCCGCTCGTATCCCGCGAAGATCTCCTCGCTCCCCAAGCCCGAGAAGACCACGGCACAGCCGTCTTTTTTCGCGAGTAGCATGGCCGGCAGCTCGGCCATAGCCACGCCCACTTTCACTGTATTCGCCTCGCCGATGATGCGGATAATGAGCTTTGCATACTCCTCTGCTCCGCTCAGCGAGACCTCAGCGACTTTGAGCGGCAGGCCGAGGGCTTTTGCAGCGCGCTTGGCTGCCTGCAGGTCTTCTGCTTCTGGCACTGCTTCGTCAACGATTGCGGTCGTGTACAGCCGCGTCCTCACTCCGAGTGCGAGGCATTGGGTTGCAATGAGCGTGGAGTCAACGCCGCCGGAGAAGAGCACGGCCACGCCTTCCTTGTCCAGGCACTTCTTCATTGCGTCGGTGAACAGCCTTGCCACGCCCTCAGCATAATCCTTAATAGTCATTGCCCAGTTATTGAACAGCTCTTTTTTAATACCTTTGATGTGCAATCATTATGCATGGCAATGTCGCGGAAGCAGGTGCGGAAAAAGCTCGAGGGCACGGGTAAGAGGATATGGCAGAGGGTACACGGCTTCGGCAAGGATTTGGGGGAGATTAACCTCGTGGGATTCTTTAGCATGAAATCTATTACCGCACTCCCTGCGACAGAAGCAGCCGGATTCAGCGGCATGTACATCATGGAGCTCATGGAACCCCTGCCTTCGAGAGGGTTCGAGGCGAGAAGCAAGGAACTGGTGACCGACACCCACCGCTAGTTCACGAGGAACCTGCAAGCCATGCTGAAAAAAGGAGAGATCAATCCTCCAGCAAAGGATTTTAAGAAAATTGATGGCCAGTACTTTGGCTTGTTCAACGGAGTTCACGCAGTCGCTTCATTCATAGCGGAGATGAAGAAGGACGAACTGCGAACAGACTTTGCCAAAGCCTTTGCTCAGTACTACTTCCTTAACATCGGCAAGAAGCGCTCAGCACCCGATGACGCGGGCATGTACATCCCCACAGGACTGTCCCCGACGCCTTTTTCCCTCCCCGCAGACAGGAAACCGAGGGTGTTCATGGAAATCGGTCCGGGCATCGCTGGCATGGAACTGCTCCGCAACTGGAAAGCCCGCGCTCCCCACAAGCTCGTGCTTGTGGACAAGAACCCCTTCGTAATTGAAGCGCTGAAAGAGTACAACCACCTGCTCGGGCATGAAAATGTTGAGATCAAGTTGGGGGACATAACAGAAATGAATTTGGATGAGAAGTCCTTGGACCACGTTCAGTTGAAGGGAGTGCTCCCATCAATGTCTACAAATAAGTTGCAGGAGACCCTGATAAAGATCCATACAGCGCTTAAGGATGATGGCACTCTGCATGTGATCGAGGGATCGCGCTTCTAACTCGGGAGGGACATTGGAAAAATGTTTAAGATAATCAACCGCAAGGTTTACTCCCGCAAACGAGGCAGGGTTATTGACTACTTCGCTTTCAGGAAGTGAACCACGCCAGTGCAATTGCTGTTAACTGAAGCGAGGCGCATTCAGCCGAAGACATTACCTCCTCAATCAGCTTTTTATTCACGCGTTCCGTAGTGCTCGGCATGCGACTGCTCTCATGGAACGTGAACAGCATCAGGTCCGCAGAACGCGACGGCTTCGTGGACTGGTTCCGCAAGGACGGCGCTGACGTCGTGTGCATGCAGGAAATCAAGGCAGACCCACACCAGATGAGCTACGCTGTGAGGCAGCCGGAAGGCTGCAAAGCATACTGGAATCCATCGAAGCGGCCGGGGTATGCGGGGACCGGCGCTTACGCGAAGATCGAGCCGAAAGAATTGATCAATGGCACAGGGGATACGAAGTTCGATGACGAAGGCCGCGTGCAGATACTAAAGTTCAAGGACTTCACGCTCGTGAATGCGTACTTCCCGCACAGCAGGCGCGACCACTCCCGGCTGGAGTACAAGCTTGAGTTCAATAAAGCATTCGAGGAACACGTGTTGGGCGTGAGCGGTGCAGTGCTCGTGTGCGGAGACTTCAATGTCGCCCACCAGGAGATAGACCTGGCGAGGCCGAAAGACAACAAGGACAACGCGGGCTTCCTCCCGGAAGAGCGCGCGTGGATGACGGCATTCCTCGGCAAAGGATTTATAGATGTGTTCCGCAAACAACATCCTGGCGAAAGTGGGCAATACACATGGTGGTCGTACAGATTCAACGCCCGCGCTCGGAACATCGGCTGGCGCGTGGATTACTTCCTCGCCAACAAGAAGATGAGCAAGCGCGTCAAGGACGCGTTCATATTAAGTGACGTGGTGGGATCGGACCACTGTCCCATAGGAGTTGAGCTGAAATGAAGACGCTGAAGCTTTCCATACCCTTCGAAGAGAGAATGCCGCCGCTGGAAGCGGTGCTGAGGCTGTTGCTGAACCCCGCGTGCGGCCAGTTCTCTGGCGCGCTCTTCAGCATCGCTTTTTTCGTGGGCATCGCCCAGTCGCTGCACATCCTCTTCACGGGCGCGAGGGAGAAGACCATGTTCAAAGCCGCCCAGATGGCCAGCGAGACATCGTTCCGCGTGCTGTCCTACGCATTCTTTCTGAGCGAAAACGACTTCTCTGATGCAGACGCGTCGCTAGAGTTCGTGCGCAGCGCGAGCCGCAATGAATTGGTCGTGAGGCTGTTCTACTCCTTGGCCATGCTCATCGTTCTCTTTGCTTTCGGGTTTGTCTGGACTTTCGGGCTGCTGTTCCAGTTCCTTGCAGTGCTGTTCACAGGCCAGAAGGTCAAGGCACTGCACGAGCTCGGCGAGTCATTCGCCAAGTATAACGCCAGGTTCGCGGCGTATGCGTTCGCAGGCACTGACGAGCGGCCGCCCATCATCCCTCAGAAGCTTGGTGACTGAAGAAGTTATTCATGCGTTCGCGCAGCCCACGCAGAGCAGTTGAATAGAGCGAAAGCTGTGCTGCATGTTCTATGGTCACGCCAATGTGTCGGATGGAGCAGGGAAGACCCCCACAGGCAGTGAGAAAGACGTGGCTGCGCTAATCACAGCCGTCAGGGAGTCCCAAGACCTTCACTTTGTGATGGCCCATCACGCTTTGTATGGCCTGTTCCAGACTCACGTCATCCAACATGATGTGGTTGTGTATGTCAGTGGCCATCCTCTCGGCCAAGTCGTCTTCTATCGAGCCGTCAGTGAGCTTGTACTTCGCGTTTGCCTTCAGGTGCTCGACAAGCCCGTTCCTCGCTATCTTCAGGACATCCTCTTGATTCATTCCCATGACTCTTGTTGCTTCTATGTTCGTGATGGATGCGCGCTGCAGCTCGATGAGGAACTGCTGCCTGTTGATGCTGCCCAAGCCTAGCTTGTAGTAGATCCTGAGCTTCTCCAGGTTCATTCTTGCATTCTCGTGATTAATGTGTGTGCATGGTCTTCCCTTGTGCTCTGCCAGGCTGTACACCCTGAACTCAGGCATGAACAGAGTTACTGCCGCATGTAATAAAAAGCTTTATCCAACAATGCATTGCTCGTGCTGAAGGTAGTTAAAAAAAGGGTTAAAAAACTCTGAGGAGGGGAAAAGCGTTTTTTCCCCACGCTTTCCCCCTTGGCTGGGTAGGCCGCTTATACTATTACCCTAATCATATTTTAAGGTTTGGAGGCCATGTCGGAATGAGCAGAATCATACCTTTTTGCAACTATTCTTCTGAAAAAATGACATATTTTCGTATGAAATATGTAAAGGTGTTAGTTTTTTATACATCTGGGTGAATAAAAACCGTATGAATTCATATGAGTTGGATGCTTTGGATGTTCGCATCATAAACATGCTGCAAGCAAACGCCCGGGCAAAGGTCACGGACATCGCGAAGGCGCTGGATGTGCCGCACACGACTGTCCAGATGCGCATGCGCCGCCTGGAGAAGTACGGCGTCGTACGCGGCTACAAGCCTGTGCTTGCCCAGGAAATGGTGGGCAAGCCCTTGTCTGCTGTCATGGACTTGTACCTGGAACCGTTCATAGACCCCGAAGAGTTCGGCAAGACCATCGCCCAGTTCAGGAACATCATGAGCGTGTACGTGGTGGACGGAGAGTCGGATTTGACGTGCAAGCTCGTTGGCAGGGATCTGGATGAGATCCACGAAACAGTCATGCGCGTGAAAGCGACTGTCGGACTCAGGCGCTCACTCACCAGGATGGTAGTAAAGACTGTGAAGAACGCCACCTCAGTGCCCATTGACATAAGACGCTAGCAGCCCGCGTGCGCAAGCATTTTAAGGCCATTTTCCGTGAATATTGCATGGACGTATCCGAGGTACTGCGTCGCCTGAAACGCGTTTACGGTACGGGCATGTACGGCGGCGACCCATACAGAGTGCTCATCACGACCATACTCAGCACCCGCACGAAGGACGCGGCTACGCTCGCTGCAGCGAAGAAGCTGTTCGCAGAGTACCCCACGCCTGCGTCGCTGGCGCGTGCTCCCCGCAAGCACGTGGAGGCTCTCGTGCGGGGCACGGGGTTTTACCGGCAGAAGGCCCCCTCTATGTGCAGGACGCAGCCCGATTCGTCTCAAAGCACGGCGTGCCTGACTCCTTGGATGGCTTGGTGGTATTGCCCGGAGTGGGCAGGAAGATCGCGAACTGCGTGCTCGTCTACGCGTTCAATAAGCATGCCATCCCTGTGGACGTGCACGTGCACCGTGTCGCGAATCGGCTGGGGCTCGTGTGCACGAGGGCTCCGGAAGCTACTGAGAGGGAGCTGTCGCATTCCATTCCGAGGAAGTGGTGGAGGCACGTGAACGAGCTGTTCGTGCAGCACGGACAGAACATCTGCGGTGCAAGACCGAAGTGCGGCGAGTGCGTGCTCGCGGACTTGTGCGCGTATTACGCAGCGCACCCCGTGCCTGTCAAAGCAAGGAAGCGCGTGCACACAAGCACTGCGCTCTCGCGGCTGAATGCAGGCGAGATATGAGCCCTGCAGCCAAACTATTTAAATATCCGCGTCATAATTTTTCTGCCGATTTCTATGGGCATAGACAAGTCCAGGGTAATGAAACTCTTCCAGAAGGACCCGCAGAAGTACTGGTACGTCTCCTTGTTCGACAGGGGGTACGAGCGCAGGCAGTGCAAGTGCGGCCGGTTCTTCTGGACCACTGATCCGGACAGGAAGACGTGTGGCGACCCGCCGTGCGATAATTACTCATTCATAGGGAACCCGCCCGGAAAGAAGAAACGGGACATCATCAAATCGTGGAGCACGATCCGGAAGTTCTTCGAGAAAAATGGCCACACAGCAGTGAACAGGTACCCGGTCGTGTGCAGGTGGTTCCCGGGCCTTTACTTCACGGTCGCAAGCATCGTGGACTTCCAGCGCAGCACAGGCGGCAAGACCGTGTTCGAGCTGCCAGCGAACCCGCTTGTCGTGCCGCAGCCATGCCTTCGCTTCCCGGACATACCGAATATCGGAGTGAGCGGCAGGCACATGTCTTCATTCACCATGGTGGGACAGCACAGCGTGTATTCAGGTGAAGAGGGATACTGGAAGGACGAGTGCATCCGCCTCGACCATGAGCTGCTGACAAAGGAGTTCGGCATCCCGGATAATGACATAACATGGCTGGAAGACATATGGGCGGGACCGAATGCGTTCGGCGCGAGCATAGAATACTACGCCCGCGGTTTGGAGGTAGGGAACGCAGTGTTCACGGAATTCGTCGGCACAGTCGACAATTACTCAGTCATGGGCCAGAAAGTCATTGACATGGGCGCGGGCCTCGAGCGGTTTGCGTGGCTCTCGCAGGGCACGCCTACTGCATACGACGCGAACTTCGGGCCGGTGCTCGGGAAGATGAAGAAGAGCGTGGACTATGACGGGGACTTTTTCCTGGGATACGCATCGCTGAGCGGCGCCATCAATGCCGACGAGCGCGACATGGCGAAGGCGAAGGCGAACGTGGCCAGAGCTATGGGCATCAGCGCGAAAGAGCTGGACGCGAAGACCGCGCCAGTGGAAGCCATGTACGCGATAGCTGACCATGCGCGCACCATGGCGTACGCGATCAGCGATGGTGGCCTGCCGTCCAATGTCGGCGGCGGGTACAACCTACGCGTCATCCTCCGCAGGGCGTTCAACCTCATTGACAAGTACGGGTTCCCGTTTGACGTCGTGGAACTGGCTGAGCAGCACTCCGCGTACTTAAAACCTATTTACCCCGACTTGGTGGAGCACGTTGACGAGATGAACGAGATCATCTCCTTCGAGAAGAAGAAGTATGCCGAGAGCAAGGCAAAGGCGCGCCGCATCGTCCGTTCGGTCATAGACCGCGGCAGGGGATTGAGCACTGAGTTGATGGCGGAGCTTTACGACTCGAATGGCATAACGCCTGAACTCATCTCGGAAGTCGCTTCACAAGAGGGAAAGGCCATCAGCATCCCCACGGATTTTTACGCGCAGGTCACTGAGCGGCACATGCAGAAGGAGTCGCAGGCAGAGCAGGAGGCATTGGATGTTTTTGGGATAC
>JAFGGZ010000029.1 GCA_016939415.1 Candidatus Iainarchaeum sp.
ACCACGACAAGTTCGCTGCGCAGCGCCCGAGCCACATCCAAGGTCTCGCGGGTCCGCATCATGGCATCACGCACCTTCTGCTCCTTGTCAGTGGCTATGGTGCCGTAGTACGGAGCGTGAACGTTTATCACGCCCGGGAAAGAGCTGCGCAGCGCCTTGACCTCCCCTACTTTGATATCAACGCTTTTCTCGAACTGCAGTTCCATGACACCGAAGTCACTGGGAACCGGGAAATCCGTCTTCTTTACTGCCAATCCCACGCGCATGAGTGGTTTGGGTGGGCAAAGATTTATAAGTAAATATGGTGTTATTGAGAATTATGGACAAGGAGGATACTGCGTTCAAGCTCGTAGAACTGTACGTCCGGGAAGTGTCCAAAAGCCATGAAAAGCGGCAGATGGGCCTGGACACGATCATGAACGCCTACTTCTATGCGTTGATGCGCATCGAGCGCAAGCAGAAGGAGATGGAAGCCATCGGCACTGCAATCCAGCGCGAGGCCTCGCTCAAGAAAGAAGAAGCCCCCGAAATCCCTAAACCGAAAGAAGAAGCCTTCGAATTCGAGTGATAGAGGATGTATGTGAGGGGGGCGACCGAGCAGGATGTGCCAGCCATCGCCGCGCTGGGAGTCGAACTTACAGCTTTAGAAAGCCAGTGGGATCCGCTGCTCATAGACCGGGAAGAAAACGAGAAGATTTATCCGAAGTACTTCCTGCGGAAGCTGCGGAACGAAAAAGTGACCATATTCGTCGCTGAAGAGAACAATGAATTGATTGGGTTCGTGATGGGTGAAGATGAGCGCTTGAGAGACCCGTTTAAAGAGAAGAAGATAGGTTACCTCGCCGACCTGTTCGTGGCCGAAGAACATCGAGGGAAAGGCATCGGCAAGGCACTGCTGGACGCGATGACGGACTGGTTCGCTTCACGCGGCTTGAGGATCATGTCACTCACCGCATACACGCAGAACAAGGAAGCAGAAGAGTTCTACCTCGCGAATGGATTTGAGAAGACTGTGGTATACTACCGCAGGCCAGTCACACCAAGATCCTGACCACGTCGTTATTCCGGAGCACGTGGTCCTTGCCTATCTTCCTGCGCGTGCGACAATCCACCGCCCCTTTCATCTTCTCAGCCACTTCGGTATGCACTTTCTTGGCGAGGTCGAGTGCAGTGCTGCCATTCGGCAGCAGGAACGCATCCGGAAGGACGTTACCCTTCTTGTCACACCAGTGAGTCTCATCCTCGACAGGATACACCACAATGAGCCCCAAAAAGTCGTACACGACCTTGTCAACAAGCTCCTGCACGCCAGTGCCGCCGAACTGACCAAGCAAGGAAGCAATGAAACCAAGCGCCTTCCCCTGCTGCTCAGGCACGCCACCGACAACCTCGAAAGACGAAGCTCCGGGCACGTAACGGATCAAACCCTTCTGCGCAGCCCTGCGCAACGCAAGCTCGGCCTCAGCGCACGTGGGCACAACGAAGCGGCCTGTTGCATTCAACGCCTCCAGACCAGCAGACGCGCTCGGCAAGTCCATCTTGTTCGCGGCGACTGCGATGGGCTTGCACTTCTTCCGCAACGAAGAAACTAGTCTGAAGAGCTCGGATTCATCCTCGGTGAACGACATCCCAAGAGACCTGACGACTTCTTTCGCATCCTCCAGCGAGACACCCAACCCGGAGAACTGCTTCTGAATCGCTTCCTCCAGCGTCGTCTGGTGCATCTCAATGCGCCTGGCAACCCCAGACCAACCCTTCTTCAGGATGCCCAGCATCCAGTAATCCACTTCATTCTCAAGCATCTCGGCGTCAGCCACGGGATCCCCGTTCCCAGCGTTGCCTTCCGTGTCCAGCCGACCGCTCGCGTCCACGACGTGGATGAGCGCTTGGGCGTCAGCCAGGTCCGCGAGGAACTGGTTGCCCATGCCTCTCCCATCATGAGCTCCGGGCACGAGGCCGGCCACGTCAACGACCTGCACCGGAACGAGTCGCACGCCGTCCTCGCACTTCGAGTTCCGCGGGTTGCACGGCCTGCCCAGCTCCTTGCACGGGCACGGCGCGCGCACGTAAGCAGTGCCGTGGTTGGGCTTGATGGTCGTGAACGGGCGAGCGCTTATCTCAGCATCCACGAGCGTCGCCGCGCTGAAGAATGTTGTTTTCCCTGAAGAGGGTTTGCCCACAACAGCCACTTTCATGAATAAGTTTTTATGGCGCATCGTATTAAAAACCTGCATGCCGTGGGCCGATAAGTACGCGCCGAAAAGCCTGAAAGAAGTCGAAGGCAACCCCTCAGCACTGGACGCTGTAAGCAAGTGGGCTGACGGATGGAAGCCCGGGAGGAAGCCCTTGCTGCTCGTCGGGACGCCAGGCTCGGGAAAGACTGCGACCGCCCTCGCGCTGGCACTGGAAAGCGACTGGGAACTGCTGGAGATGAATGCCAGCGACAAGCGCAACAAGATCAGTATCGAGCGCATCGCAGGACTCGCCTCAGTATCGACCACGCTATCCGGAAAGAAGCGGCTCATACTCATAGACGAAGTCGACGGATTCTTCAGAGCTGACTACGGCGGCAGCAGCGCACTGCTGAAAGTGCTGAGGGAAGCGCAGAACCCAGTCATACTCACAGCCAACGAGTACTACACGCAAAGCCTCGCCAGCATTAGGAAGGAGTGCGACAAAGTAGAGTTCAAGAAAGTGCACTACGCGACCATAAAAAAAGTCCTCGCCAGGATAGCGAAAGCAGAGGGCATCGACGCATCGGAAGAAGCGCTCCTCAGGATAGCGAAGTCCGTTGGCGGGGACTTGAAGTCGGCGATAAACGACTTCCAGGCAGCAGCGCAAGGCAGGAATAAGCTCGACGAGAAGGATGTCAGCGTGGTCGGAGCGAGGGACAGGAAAGAAAACATATTCAATGCAATGCGCACGATATTCAAATCAACCGACATCAAAGAAGCCAAGCGGGCATTCGACAGCGTGGACGAAGACTACGACATGTTCATGAAGTGGGTTGACGAGAACGTGCCACGCGAGTACGAGAAACCAGAAGACATGCACGCGGCATTCAAAGCGCTCTCCCGCGCGGACATATTCCAGGCGCGCATAATGCGGCGGCAGAACTGGTCGCTCCTCAAGTTCGTGATATTCATGATGACCGCCGGCATCGCCGCGGCAAAAACAGAGACATACCACTCATTCACGCCGTACCAATTCCCCACAGTCATCCGCAACTTATCGCAGAGCAAGGCCAAGAGAGCGATAAGGAACTCAATCGCGGGAAAAATCGGCCGCGTCATTCACGCAAGCAAGAAAGAAGTCATCACAGAGCACTTGCCGTTCCTCGAAGCCCTGTTCGCTGACAAGGAGACTGCAGCAGAACTCGCCATGGCATTCGACCTGGATGCGAAAGAGCTGCAGTACTTCGGCATCACAGAAGCGAAGGCCAAGAAGATAGAAGAGCAATCCAGGGAACTCAGGGAAAAAGAGATAAAAGCGCACATGACCAGCACGGAAAAACAGAAGAGCCTGGCGCACTTCTCTTAAGTCAAGACCAACTCCAGGGCTGCAACAGGCAGCTCGATGCCGAAGTTGTTCAAGACTTCAGGATGTATCTCACCCATGACGCCGCCATCGAAAGAAGCGCACCGCCCGGTGATGAAGAACGGCCGGTCATCCGGCTTGACTTCCAGGTCCTTGCCGAGCTCGCGGAACAACTCGACTGCAACGCTTTTCATGCGCGTGAACGTCATGCCCGCATCAGCAAGAACAATGCACACGTGCTTCACAGTACGCGCGCCTGTCTCCGCATTCCCATCAGGGATGACCACATCACCCACTTCGAACAGTTGCTGGGGATAGGACTGGTGCTTGTTGGCGCGCAGCACATCCAGCATGGAAGGAAGAAGCGTTGTGCGCACCATCGCGGTCTCAGTGCTCACTGCGTTGCTCAACCGAACTCGATTCCCTTCAGGCAGCCGCATCTTCTTGTAGTGCGTCTCCTCGTTCGTGAGCATGAACGTCATGATGTCCTGGAAACTGAAGCCGATGAGCAGCTCCCTGAGCCTGTCAGCCCTCGCCTCTACAGGGTGGCGCGCGCCGATGGATGGGAACATCGGCCTGCGCGGCTTAAGCTTGTCGTAGCCATACGCAATGGCGATGTCTTCGATGAGATCGCACTCATGCATCACATCAGTGCGGTACGCGGGCACGACAGCCTCAACTCTCGCGCCCTTGCGCTTGGCGTCAAAGCCCATGCGCTCCAAGAGCGAGGCAGCGTCCTTCGCGCTGACTTCCACGCCCAAAAGATTCTTAATCGCGTCCTCTGACGTGGCCATCTTCCCCGTCTTCAGGGCAAACCCCGCGCCTTTCACCGCTTCAATGGTCGCGCCCCGGTCAGCGAATAGGCACACGAGGATGCACAGAGCGGAATGCACTGCAGCCTTGTCCATGCCAGTGACATCAATGAACAGGTTCTTGGAGCGTTCTGTGACGCGCGTCTGCTCAGAGTTGATGATCGGCGGGAAGGAGAGCACGTCGTTGTTGGCATCCACCCACACAGGGTACTCTGTTACTCCATCGAGAATGCCAGCGAACGCAACACCCTTAGGATGCTTTTCCAGCACTTCCTTGAGGTTCAGCTTCCCCGGATAGTCCAATGGAACGAAACTGATCTCTCCGGCCTTGACTGCCTTGTACGTGAACGGAGGCTTCGCAGTGTCCATGTCGTAAACGCCGATGCTGACCTTGCGGCGCTTCCTGCCGAAGGTGTCGTGCAGCTTTTCCTGTACCTGCATCAGCGATTGGATGAGGTCATTGGTTATGTTCACATTCCTCGCGACAGCCGCGGCTGCGAATGGCCTGCACTTCACTTCATGTACTTCGACAGATATCTTGGGCGCGGCGAGCCTGTACTTTCTCAGACCCTTCTCTATGCCTGTGAACGACTTCAACGCCCGCGCAAGCCCCTCAACTGACAGCAAATCCGGCCGGTTGGGGAAGACCTCGACGCGCAGCACATCGCCGTCCGCGCTGTCGACTGGAGCGCCCATCATATCGATGCGTTCCACGAGCTCTTCCTGCTTGAACCGCTTGCCGATGAGGCTGCACAAGTCGTTGTAGTTCACTTCTATGACTGCCATCACTACCACTCGTAATTAGAAACCATCAATATAAAAGGGTTTATTGCTTCCTGCGCTTGATAACGTACGTTCCCATGGATGGGACGGAGGATATCGTGAAATTGGGGTCAGTGGCCAAGTGTCTACTGAGCTTTCGTAACGCATCCAGATGAATGAGATCCACATCTCCCCCGGATATGACGAGCCTGAACCCATCCGGATTCTCGAAAAACCTGCGAACCGGCGATTGTGGAGCACCTTTTGAATGCGCGTACAAGTCTACGGACTGATTCGCGTCAAGCCTGTATATCAGCGGCCACATAGCTGTAAGAGACTCTTCGACTGTACGAGGCTTTTGCGGCTCGGCTACCGGTTCAGGCTTCTCCTCAGAAGGCTTTGGCTTCTCAGCATTTTTCGCGACAAGCTTTTCGTATAGACCAACCAATTTCGTGACCTTGCTCTCTGAAACAATCCCTTCCTTAACCCATTGGGACAAACTATCCAAGTCAATGCTCGGCAGCCTGCCTGCCTCCGCCTGGGCTATGGACATTTCAACGAGAGAGTTCTCGACAGAGAATTCATCTCCCTTATGGAGGAGATCCATCTCCCTCCTCGCTTCATCCATGAGCTTGTGGACGGCGTCCATGCCCTCCTGGGCGATAGTGGACTTCCCTCCGGTCAGGTGATCCTCTTCCACGAACGCCAGGTACTCATCGCCGCGGCGGTTCAGCGTGCGCAGCAACTCCTGTAGTCTCTTGGTGCGCGGATGATCAAAGCCCAACTGGTTCACGAGATCCTCGCCTTCAGCGACTGCGCCAGTTATTGTTTTGTCGGCAACCCGCAGCACTCTCCGCAGCTCCTCGCTCTGGCCGGGCTCGGCCGCTTCCTGCCATGGCTCTGCGAGGGCCTGCTGAGCGAGTCGCTTAAGACGGTTCCACTCGTAGACGACGTCATAAATCTTGCTAACATTGCTGAACAGCTCATCCGGAATGACATCCTGGGAGAAGCGTGTAGAATTAAGCAGTTCATTGTACTTATTGAATACATTTCTTGCAGAAGGTCTGGCATCATTGAGCTTCTTGATGCCTGACGCCAACTCAGGGACGATGCTGTGATTGCGTGGGCGCAGCTGCTTCAGTACACCGTATAATTCCTTGAAACCTGAGTATGCCCTGTTCTCACCGACAGTTGAAGGATCTCGGGTTTCGCGCAGGTCTTTGAGGAGCTGGCTGAGTTCGCGGACGTCTTCTTCGGGAACGAGGCCAACCCACTTCGGGAAGTGCTTCTCCTTCATCTCGACTTGTTTCTCGCGATCCCACTCGCCGTGGATGGCATTTGCCTCGAACCTCCGCTGGGTCTCACGCAAAGAATTCACGTGGTCCCAGAGACTCCGATAACCCTCAGCTCTTTTGGTCATCCAGTCCAGCACGTCCCGGACCTGCTCATTGCTCTTGTGCTCGCCTGAGGCGAGGTTCTTCAGCTGGAGGTTGATGGAACCGCTTTTAAGCATCAAAGAACGCACATAGTGCGCTATATCCGGGTCAACTCCTTTCAGTTTCTCATTCAGCTCGCTGGTAGAAAGTTTATTGAGCATGCCCCCCCTAGCCTGGTTTAACAGCCCAATGGCTTCGTACTTATCCCGAATCTCAGGATCCTTTTCAGCCATCGCCTGGATTCTTTCCAACAAACCTGTTGGGATAGGAACTGCCTTGGCTTGGGCTACAGCATCATCGATTTCCTGCGGGCTCAGTTCAGTCACAGGAAAAGCCGGGGAAATCACTCCCTCGGGTTGGCGGGCGAGCTCCTCTCTTACAGAATCATCGAACTCTGTAGGAACTAAACTGCGAACCGCACGCACAATCTCTTCAGGAGGCTCGTTCTCAAGACCAGCCAGCGTAGGGATGTTCGAGATAATTCTCAGCGCAGCCCCGAGCTCAATATCTTTCAGAGTAACTCCTACTGCTCCGCCTTTCTGTGGGGGGGACAGCCTGTCGCGAAGACCCTCCCGCGCAGGGGCTGATGGCTCCCCGGCCCTCGGAGGCTTCACCACTTTCCTGCGCTTGCCTTCTGGCATGCAAAAAATTATGAAAAACAGACTTAAAAAGCTACTCTTTTCTTATCCAGTTCAAGTCATTCCTGTAAAACGTCCGGATGTCTCTCAAGCCCTCAACACCCATGACAATGCGCTCCAGACCCTGCCCCCAAGCCAAGACATTCGCATCAACACCCAGAGGCTTCGTCACTTCGGGCCGGAACACGCCGGCGCCACCCAACTCCATCCACTGCTTGCGCTCAGCATCGTACACCTCGACTTCCATGCTCGGCTCTGTGTACGGGAAGTAAGCAGGCCTGAACCGAACATCCTCGTAACCCATCTTCGTGTAGAACTCCTCAAGCAACCCAAACAAGTCTGCCAGCGTCGCACCCTTGTCGATGAGGATGCCCTCCACCTGGTAGAACTCCGCCAAGTGCTTGTAATCGATCGTCTCGTTCCTGAACACGCGGTCAACGCAGAACACCTTCTCAGGAAACTCCTTCGCTTCCGCAAGCGCGCGGCAAGTCGCGGCAGTCGTGTGCGTGCGCAGCACGCGCTCCAACGCCGTCCTCGCGTTCCACTCGTAACCCCATCCGGTGCTGCCCGTCTTCCAACCATCCTCATGCGTTTTCTTCACGTTGGAGACAAGCTGCTTCGCAGGAGGCTTCGCCTCGCCAGGAACGTAGAACGTGTCCTGCAGCTCTCGGCCGGGATGGTCCTGCGGCACGAACAACGCATCAAAGTTCCAGAAAGCGCTTTCCACAATCGGGCTCTTTATCTCGGTGAAGCCCATCTCCAGGAATATCCTGCGGATGTCGTCGATGGTCGCGCGCAACGGATGCTTCTTCCCGACGAAAGTCCTCGGCACGACCGCAGTGACATCGTAAGCCCGCAGCTTGGAGACGCGCCAGGAACCGCTCTTAATCATCTCCGGAGTGAGGACATTCACATCATCCTCAACAGCAATGCCTGACTTCACGAGTGCCTTGCCTTCTGCAGTGAGCGAGAGCGAGCGCTTCGTCTCCACTGATCGCTTCAGTATCTTTCCCCTCGACTCCAGCACCTTAAGCAAATCCTTTTGAATGCTACTGACAGGCCTCCGCTCCTTCAGCGCCTCCAGCGCCTTCTCCTCGCCAGTCGGCGCGTCCAAATGCTCCCTGCCTTCAGGTGTGAGGCGGATTACGCCGCCCTCAATCACCGCAAACCGCTTCTTCATCAGCCACGTGACCGCGATGCGGCTCTTGTCCGCACCGATCGAATCAGACAAGTCGCCGACACTCAACTCGCCTTTCTTAAGCGTTTTCAGCGCAAGACGCTCGGGAAGGCCTTTCCTCAAGTACTCCAAGCCCTCGTCGTTCAGCTCCAGATACTCGGCGTGATCTTCTTTCACCCCAACCAGGCCCTTGCTGTACAGCCAAAGCGAGGCATGCATCACGCTCGCCGGAGCGAGGCCTGTCTCTGCGATGATATCCTCCTCGCTGGAAAGGCCCTTGCCCAACGCCAGCAAAATGCGCTTCTCGTGACTGTGCAGACTCTCCTTGACGCTCACAAAAACCACCAAAACCAAGGGTTTAGCGGGACCAGCATATAAATACTTATTCTCGAAGACATAGGAATAAAGCCATGCCAGTGCTCGATGCCTCGGCCATACTCAACGGATTCGGGTTCATGATAGACCACATCGCGTACACAGTGCCTCAAGTCATGTCAGAATTCAGGGACTGGCGATCCAAAAGCCTCGTCAGCGCGGCGGTACACGCGAACCACCTCCGCGTTTACTCCCCGCTCCAAGAGCACGTGAAGAAAGTGAGGGACACTGCGAAGCGTCTCGGAGAGCAACTCAGCGAAGCGGACATTCACGTCCTCGCCCTCGCCCTTGAGCTGAAGGAGACCATCATAACAGACGACCAAGGCATCCAGAACACTGCCAAAAGCCTGGGCATACAATTCAAGCCTGTCATGTTCCGGGAAGCCAGGAAACGCGTTCTTAAAAAGAAGTGCCCCAACTGCAGCAAACAGTATTCAGGCGATGCCGACTGGTGCGAAACCTGCGACGAAAAACTTGTCACCCTCAAGTGACGCTCTCGTCCTCAACATCTTCTTCCAGCACAGGCTCGCCAGCGAAGGCCTCGGAAGCCAGAAGCGCTATCTCCTTGCGGTACATGACAGCGATTACCACGATGATGACCGCCACCAGCCAGTAAACCGGGTTGCCGAACCGCTCCCTCACATCCTCCACGAACGCACGGAAGCTGAGCTGGCTCTGTATCGAGACCTCGGTCTCGTAGCCCACCCGGAACTTCTCTGTGGAGAACGGGTGCCGGTAATTCCATGAGAACACAGAATACTTCTCGCCATCAGAATCAATCTCAACACTTGTGGAATACGCTGGCGGCGTCACAGGCGACGCGATGCTAAGCTCTGACGGAACGCGTATAACGAGCTCTGTGGGCGGGTCGTACGGAAGCGATATGACACTGCCGTCGTAGAAGGAGAACGCCTTCTCAGTCACGCCAACAACCTCTTGCTTGCCCTTCCGCTCCACACTGTCTATTATCTCGGGAACAGAGTACTGCAGCGTGACAATCACCAAGTCGCTCTGCGTCACCTCCGGGATGATGTTCGCGTCACTGCTCGGCTTCGTCACGGTCTTGGCAACACCGAAGGACGGCCAGTCAACAGTTCCCGCCTCCACGAGGCTCAGATCCTCATTGTTCAGGCGCAGCAAGTACTCTTCCTGCACATACGCCCCCCCCTCAGTGTTCAGGGTGAGGGTTATGGAGTGCGACGTTATGGACGCCGCTGACACAGCAGACAGCAGCAACACCATCAGCGCAAGACGCCTCATGCTAATATATAAAACACCCTAAGTATTTATGGATTGCGCCAACAGAGAAAGTCCTCCGCGCAAAATCCAAGGCTTCCGCGAGGAGCAATGCCTAACCGCGCTCAACTTTGTTGGAGGTGGTGCGTGCTGGGAAGCACCCCCCCCATTTCAACACTGCGAGCGTTAGCGAGCAAGTGCGATTGAGCTACAATCGCAACTTTGTATTTCCCCAGGCTTTTTCCGCT
Source organism: Candidatus Iainarchaeum sp. (assembly GCA_016939415.1). Taxonomy (GTDB): domain Archaea; phylum B1Sed10-29; class B1Sed10-29; order WALL01; family WALL01; genus JAFGGZ01. The sequence continues at coordinate 10,222 of JAFGGZ010000029.1, forward strand.
CTAAAAGCGGAAAAAGGCTGTACTACAGTTCGATGCGCAGGAAGTCCCTGGCGACGATGACGTTGTCGAACTCTTTTTGCGCGTCCTGACGCAGCTTGTCCAGGTCAGCGTCCTTGTAACGCGAAGAAAAGTGGGTGATGGCGAGCTGCTTCACATTCGCTTCGCGCGCGATGCGGCCGGCATCCCGAGCAGTCGAGTGCATGGTTTCACGCGCCTTCTCTGCCGCATCTTGGGCGAACGTCGCTTCGTGAACCAGCAGGTCAGCGCGCTCAGCAGCCTCGATTGTCGCGTCGACAGGCGCAGTGTCGGACACGTATGCGACCTTCAAGCCAGGGGAGGTCACCAGGAAGTCTCTGGCACGCAACAGCTTGCCCTTCCATTCAACGTCCTCGCCCTCTTTCAATCGCTTGTACGCCGGGCCGGGCTTCAGGCCGGCGCGCCGCAAGCCATCCTCGTCAACGTTGACGCGGTCATCCTCGAGGAAGACGAATCCAACTGCCGGCACTGAATGCCGCAGCGGAAAAGCTGAAACAGAAAAGCCCTCACCGCGAACGCACTTGCCTTTGGCTTCAGCGGCAATGACGTCGAACGTCTGCTTGAACGGGCTCAGTTCCAGCGCGAGCTGCACGGCCTTCTTGATGCCTTTCGGCCCGAACACGCGCAGAGGCTCGGTGCGCTGGCGCATGCAGCTTGTCTGGATAAGGC